>NZ_MWOM01000002.1:0-132491 GCF_012931925.1 Acidovorax sp. SRB_24 | reverse complement strand
TAGAAGCAGTCGGGCGCCTTGATGTCTTCGAGGTTGATCGCGCCGAATGTCGGCTCCAATGCGGCGATCACCTCGACCAGTTTCTGTGGGTCCTTCTCGTCGATCTCGATGTCGAACACGTTGACGCCGGCGAAGTTCTTGAAGAGTACCGCCTTGCCTTCCATGACAGGCTTGGACGCCAGGGCACCGATATTCCCCAGGCCAAGGACCGCCGTTCCGTTGCTGACGACCCCCACCAGGTTGCCACGTCCGGTGTATTTGAAGGCATTGGCTGGGTCTTTGACGATCTCCTCGCAGGGCGCAGCAACGCCCGGGGAGTAGGCAAGCGAGAGATCGTGTTGGTTGACCACTTGCTTGGTCGAAACGACGGCCAGCTTTCCGGGTGTGGGGAACGCGTGGTAGTCGAGGGCTGCCTGCCTTTTGTCGCTGGATGTGGGGGCGGTCATGGTCAACAGGGTTTCTGCTTTTGGGGGAGTGGATAGGGTGGCCTGGGCGGGGTCTGCTGTCGCTGCAGAAGTGGCCTGTTCGGTTGCGACTGAACTGGATTCGACGTCTCGCAAAGCCACAGCGCATGCACGCTCACCATGCCTGACGAGCGCATCCAGGCACTGGGATTCATTGAACGCATCGGTCCAGCCGGCGGCAGAGGAAGGTGCTGGCGGGTTGTTTTTGTTCTTCAAGGGGATCGTCTTCGCCACTGCAGAAGCGCAGTGGCGAAGCCTGGTGTGTGTGAACCAACGCATGCCGCAATACCCTGGCCAATGCGGCACAGGGGTTGTGGGCTGGCGGTTGAACGTCAATCGGCCGTTACGCCGGAATCCTTGATGATCTTGGACCAGCGGTTCATTTCACTTTCAACGTACTTCTTGTGTTCCGCTGGATCCAGGCGGGAGTCGGTCACCACACGGACTCCCAGAGCTTCCTCTCGCTTGATGAGTTCCGGGTCTTTGAGTGCGGCACGAATGGCTGTATTCAGCTTGGCCAGCACGGCAGGCGGCGTGCCTTTGGGCGCGTACACGCCGTGCCACACCGACATCTCGAAACCCGTCAGTCCGGCCTCTGCCAACGTGGGCACCTGAGCCAGCCCAGGCAAAGTCATACGCTGGTTGCTGGTGACGCCATAGACCTTGACCTTCTTGGCTTCGATCTGGGGCACGGCGTTGGTTGCTTGCTCGCACATCAGATCGACCTGACCGCCCATCAGGTCGGTCATCGCTGGCGCTGTACCTTTGTAGGGAACAAAGGTCATTGTCGACTTGAGGGCCGCCTGCAGAACCAAACCGCACAGGTGAGATGCCGACCCCACGCCGGCGTTGGCAAGGTTGACTTTCCCATCGTTGACGCTGATCCACTGGCGCAGGTCAGCCAAGTTGTTGGCAGCCAATCCGGGCTTGCCGATCAAGGTCGACGGCGCCTCGTTGATGAGGCCGAGGTACTCGAAATCTTCCAGTGTTTTGTAGGGCAGCTTTTTATACAGCGCCGGCGCGGTGGACAGGCCGATATGGTGCACCAGCAGGGTGTATCCATCTGGCGTGGCGCGTGCAACCCGCGCCGCGCCGATGGTGCCGCCCGCCCCTGCCGTGTTATCGACGACCACCGTCTGGCCCAGGGGCTTGCGCAGTGCCTCCGCCAGGTCACGGGCAATCTTGTCGCTGGGGCCGCCGGCTGAGAAGGGGACCACCAGGGTGATCGGTTTGTCCGGAAATTCTGCCCATGCAGCGGTGCTCGCGGCGATCAGACCGATGGCTGCAACTGCAGCCTTTTGCTTCAACATGCCCATGACTTTGTCTCCTTTAGGTTTTGGTTCTTTGCTCGGATCAGGCGGAAAGTGCCTGCATTTGCGCGTACAGGTCGGCCTTGCCTTCGAAACCGATGCCGGGCAGATCGGGCAGGGTTACGTGGCCGTCGACCACCTTCACGCCGTCCGGGAAGCCGCCGAACGGCTGGAACAGGTCCGGGTACGACTCGTTGCCGCCCAGACCCAGGCCAGCGGCGATGTTCAGCGACATCTGGTGCCCACCGTGCGGGATGCAGCGGCTGGCTGACCAGCCGTGCTCCTTGAGCATGTCCAGCGTGCGCAGGTACTCAACCAGGCCGTAGCTCAGCGCGCAGTCGAACTGCAGCCAGTCGCGGTCGGGGCGCATGCCGCCATAGCGGATCAGGTTGCGCGCGTCCTGCATGGAGAACAGATCCTCCCCGGTGGCCATGGGGTTCTTGTAGTAGTTGCGCAAAGTGGCCTGCAACTCGAAGTCGAGTGGGTCCCCTGGCTCTTCGTACCAGAACAGGTCGTACTGCGAGAGCGCTTTGGCGTATTGGATGGCCGTGTCCAGATCGAAGCGGCCATTGGCATCCACGCAGAGTTTCTGGCCGTCTTGCAGCACGCTGAGAATGGAGTCGATGCGGCGCAGATCTTCGTCGAGCGATGCACCGCCGATCTTCTTCTTGACCACGGTGTAGCCGCGATCAATGTAGCTGCGCATCTCGTCCTTGAGCTTGCCGTGGTCCTGGCCGGGGTAGTAGTAGCCGCCAGCGGCATACACGAAGATTTCGCGGTTCGGCGTGCCGTTGCCGTAGCGGTCTGCCAGCAATTGGAATAGCGGCTTGCCTTCGATCTTGGCTACGGCGTCCCACACCGCCATGTCGATGGTGCCGATCGCCACAGAGCGCTCGCCGTGACCGCCCGGCTTCTCGTTGGTGAACATCGCGTTCCAGATCTTGTGCGGGTCGAGGTTCTTGCCGCTGTCGTCGATCAGGGAATCCGGATTGGCTTCGAGCACGCGCGGAATAAAGCGCTCACGCATCAGCTTGCCCTGGCCATAGCGGCCATTGGAGTTGAAGCCATAACCCACCACCGGCTTGCCATCGCGGATCACGTCGGTGATCAACGCGACGAGGCTCAGCGTCATCTTGCTGAAGTCGATGTAAGCGTTGCGGATGGGCGAGCTGATGGGGATGGTCTTCTCTCTGATCTCAACGATTTTCATGCTTGGCTCCGTGTATCAAAACAAATGTCTGGATCGGTATGATCTGCAACCGCGCGCCGTTTGACCAATGCCGTTTTTCTTCTCTTCAATGCTTTCAAGGCACCGGCTATGAACATCTCCTGGCTCGAAGATTTTTTGGTCTTGGCCTCGGTGGGAAATTTTTCTCGGGCGGCGGAAGATCGTCACATGACCCAGCCTGCATTTGGTCGCCGCGTCCGCGCGCTGGAGGAGTGGCTGGGGGCAGAGCTTTTTGACCGAAGCACACAGCCGGTCAAGCTCACCGAGACCGGCCAGTGGTTCCAGGGTGTCGCGCCCGAGTTGCTGGCTGAGATAGCCCGGTTGCCAGGAGCTGCACGCGCGGTGGCCGAAGCCAACTCAAAAAGCTTGCGATTCGCCGCGACACATGCGTTGTCGCTGACCTTCATGCCCGGTTGGTTGCGCCGCTTTGAAGCGCATACGATGGCAGGGACTCTGCAATTGGAGTCCGACATGCTTCATCGGTGTGAGGCTCTCCTGGCTCAGAGCAAGGTGCAGTTCGTCTTGTGCCACGCCCACGCTCAAGCGCCCAGTCAACTGCAGGTACAGGGCTACTCGTCCATCTGCGTTGGCACCGACGTTTTGCGCCCCGTTTCCGCCATGGGCCCAGAGGGCAAAGCCCTTCACCAATTGGAGCGACCCGGGACGACAGCCCTTCTTCTGACCTACAGCGCAGAATCCGGGCTGGGCAGCATCCTTCATAAAACCATCGACCGTGAGCTAGGGGCGCTTCAAACACAAACTGTCTTCACTGCCCACTTGGCATCCGTGCTAAGGACGATGGCGCTCGAAGGTCGAGGGATAGCTTGGCTGCCTCAAAGCCTCGTCGGCGATGACCTTGCAGCGGGCAATCTGGTTGCGGCGGCCACTGAAGCGTGGAACGTCGAGCTTGAAATCCGGGTCTATCGAGCTCATTCGCAGTTGGGGCGGGCTGCAGAAGCTCTCTGGGATACAGCAGTGCAGTCAGTGAAAGGCAAGCCAGCTGAGCAGCAAGCCCGACTGCCCGCCCGTTGACGCAACGGTATGGGCCGCGCTGGTAAACCCGCTTTGCGTTGAACTGCGACGGTGCAATGGGCAAGTTCCGGCCAGCAGCCGACCTTCGCAACTCCTAGCTGATCACTTTCGCCCAGTGCAGTCCCCAATGTCTTTCTCTCTGCTATCAGATGGCTCGGTAGTCCAGCACGAACAGCATGATGCGATTGTTCCATGGTGGAGCTTTACGAAGACGGTGCTGTCGGCAGCGGCGCTATCACTGGTGCGTGATGGATTGGTTCGGCTTGATGCTGCGGTCCTTGACGGTCCGTTCACGCTGCGTCAGTTGCTGAAACATGAAGCCGGGTTGGCGGACTATGGTGAGCTTGCCGAATACCACGCCACCGTTGCACGCGGCGAAAGGCCTTGGGTGGTAGATGAAATGTTGGAACGCCTCGATGCCACGAGGCTGCGATATACGCCCGGAGTGAGTTGGCGATATTCCAACGTCGGCTACATGTACGTGGCAAGACTCCTCGAACGCCTGACCGGTCTCACTCTCGATGAAGCGCTGACGCAGCAAGTGTTTGCGCCGCTCGGTTTGTCGGGAATTCGTGTCGCAAGAACGCGAGCTGACTTGGCTGGCGTGTGTCTGGGGACGGTATCCGGCTACGACCCAGGATGGGTCTATCACGGCTTGCTTGTCGGTCCGGTCTCAAGCGCTGCCGTCTTTCTGGACCACCTCTTGGCCGGACGCCTTCTGCCTGACTCGCTACTGCGGGAGATGCGAGCGGCACGTACCCTTGGGGGGCCGATTCCCGGGCGCCCATGGATCTCTTTTGGATATGCCCTCGGCCTGATGCAAGGCGAGGTGGACATGGGCGCGACCCTGTGCGGGCACACCGGAGTTGGGCCAAGCAGTGTTTTGGCCGTCTACAACTGCGACTATGAGGGCAGAAGGGCGACCTGCGCCGTTTTCCGTGATGGCCCCGGTGAAGGTATCGCTGAACAAGAAGTAGTTGATCGCCTGTTGGCGACTCTCAAGCCTGAGAAGAATGATGCCTGATGACATGGATTAGCCGTCCCAAGGTCCCAAGGTCCCGAGGCAGCGGGCTGCCGAATGCCCGGTTCGGAGCGCCCGCTATGTCTCTTGTGGGCCCTGAGCACCAGTTCGCAATCGCATACAGCGGACGTTCACGATGAAGTTTCACAGCGGCATGCTCCCGACGTCGGCTGTAGATCTGAAACCGGCCGTCGGACCCGCGAGGGCTTTGGCTCCCGGATGACCGCTATGAGGCAGAGACCGTGGGGTCGTCGTGCGACCTTGGCCGACAGCAATCGCTGCACAGCAGACATATGACGATGAAGCTCGAACGGCAGCAACGGGCCTATATCAGCCGTCGAGACGCTGATTTTGAGCATGACTTCGGACCGGGTATCTCATCTCCTTCGGTCGGATCCGTAACAGACCTGACGTGCTGACCGAGGCCCTGCGTTAGCAGCAGAACCATGTCCGAGCCCACCTAATCGGCCAGGTGGGCACGGATTTTCTTTCGTTGCTTTTTCTGACTGTAAGCGGCGTACTCGCTTAGTTGAATGCGCGGGACTGGCCTGTCTGCCTTTGATGGGGCACTGCGACAATGCCATATGAGTCAAGAACAGCCTTCGACGGCATTCGAAGTTGAGCGCCCAACCATGATCCAGCACACGCTCCCGAATGGGGTGCGTCTGCTGGCCATCCCCATGCCCCACGTGCAGAGCGCCAGCGTGGGCATATTCCTGCGCGTAGGCTCCCGAGACAAGACGCCGGCCACTAATGGCATCAGCCATGTTCTCGAACACATGGCGTTCAAAGGCACCGACACCCGCTCCGTGCAGGCGATCAACCTGGATGCGGAGCGATTGGGGGCTGAGGTCAACGCTTTCACCGGGAAGGACACTACCGGGTACTTCATGACCGGCCTCGGTCGGCACACGCAGCAGTTGCTGCGCATGATGGCCGACATCGTCCTGAACAGTACGTTTCCCGAGCATGAATTGCAGCGGGAACTGGAGGTGATCCGCCAGGAGGCCATCGAGTACGAAGAGGATCCGGACGAGAGCGCCAGTGACCTTCTCGACCGTGCCATCTGGGGTGACGGCGCAATGGGCATGCCGGTGATTGGCACAGTCGCCAACATCGAGGGATTCACCCGGCAGGATCTGGTCCGCCACGTGCAATGCCACTATGTCGCGGAAAAGACGGTCGTGGCTGGGGCGGGCAACTTCGATGTCGATGCCTGGATGACACTTGCCGGAGAACTGTTTGCAGACATTCGTCTGTCGACCGATCTGCCTGTGGTGCAACAACCCAGGCCCGCGAAGTACGTTGGTCATGCTCTGGCCCGGCGTTTTACGCAGGTCTCTCAGGTGTTCGTGAACATAGCTTACCCCCTGGGGCCCGTGGAGCAGCAGGAGGTGCCTCAGCGGCGCTGGCGCCTTGCGGCTTCGCTGGCGGCCCATCTGTTCGGGGAAGGGATGTCGTCGCCCCTGGTCGACACCGTGCGCGAGCAGCTTGGCTTGGCCTATACGACCTATGCGACGATGGAAAGTGGGACGTCTGGGCCAACTTCATCGTGCACGCGGTCACGACCCCGGACAAGCTCGACGCGTTGCTGACCGCCACCGGCCGTTTGCTGCGTGCACAGGCTACCTGCATTGACCCGGTGCACCTGGAGCGGGCCAAGAACCAGCTGACCGTATCCCGGGTTCGTGCTGGAGAGCGGCCCTACGCCACGATGGAGCAGGCTGTGGAAGAGCTCTTCGCCAGCGACACCGTGACGCCGATGGCTGAAACTTTGGCGATAATCGATGACATTGGGTCGGAAGAGGTACGGATGGTCTTCGAGCGGATGTTGGCCAACCCTCCGGCGCTGGCCATTGCTGGCAAGGGAGCCAGTGCAAAAACCGCTCGGCAACTCGCAGCCCGTCTGGAAGCCTGAGTCGATCCTGCTCGCAGCTCATCGTCAACCATATGGGTGCACCAGCAGCATGTGCTCCCCACCGATGTGAAATGGGCGGGCGGCGTGGCGGTCTATCCCGGCTGCAACATGCGCTACCGGGTGGATCAGCACAGCAAGCTACCTGCTCCGATCCTCATGGTGCTGGGTGAGAAAGACGACATGACCCCGGCCAAGCCGTGCATGGAGTTGGCCGACGAGTACGCAGCGGCAGGCCATCCGGTCAGCTACAAGGTCTATCCCGGTGCCACGCATGTCTTCGACCGGCTCAACCAGCCATGGAAGAAGTACAACGAGGGCAACTTCAACCTCTGCTCAATGGACGTGTGCATGCCCTATGTCTCCAATGACCGCAGCAGTTGGGGGCCAGCGCACGACAAAGTCTCGGGGAAGACGTTCACCGACGACAAAGAGTGGAATGCCCACATGCCGAAGTGCAAGCAGACCTCCTGGATCACGGTGGAGAGCAACGACAAGGCCCGCGAGGAAGCCGTGAAAGATGTGCTGACCTTCATGAAGGCCGCCAAATGAGCCGCCGCCTGATACTTGTGCTGGCCGTCACCATGCTCCCGACGCTGCGCCCTGCGGCGCCATTGAAAGACCTCAGCGGCGACCAGACGGGCAGGTTTGAGTATGAGTCAATCAAGCCACCGAATCGGCAACTCTAATCATGAAGGCTGGCAGCGGCATGGGCAACCACATTTACGACTTAAAAAGAAGCGCTCCCTGGCGACTGACCCGGAACTTGGACTAGCCGTCAATCAATTCCAGGCGATGTGTCTGGATCACCCGGCGACGGTGATACGAAAGCAATACGAGCCCAAATAGTTCGGTGCGTTTTGGATTTTATAAATATCATTAGATGAGTTTCAAGAAACCACAGTTTTCGTGTCTTGCCTAATGATTTTTGTGAGGTTGATTCACCGCGAAAATCCTCGTCGCCCATAAGTAAAATAGGAACTACTTCAGAATCTATTTCATCTTTTTTGCGCTCAATTGATCGCAAGTTTTAATAAGCCTATTCGGAGCGAATTCATCGCCCCCCGCGTCTGATGTTGCATAAAAAATGTCAATCCCTTCCGGAAGCATCCACCCCTCAAAGAATGGATCGGACCTGCTTTGCCAACCCTTTATACGATCGTACTCAGTATCTGTTATGAGTGCGATTCTGTTTTCAAGCAGTGCAGGGCGCTCTTTGTATATATGGCAGAAACACATCCAAATACCGTGTATCTCTGGATTGCCTGGAGGGTCATATGCAACGCACTGGTACTCAGTTGTCTCCCCTATGTACATGGCTGACTCTGCAAGGGTCTTTGGCTTTCCTATGATTGCCGTCGTTACAGCAACTTTGCGGCTATCACGGGCAACTGCAGAATTTGTGTCAACACAGAATGCTTGGTCATATGTCGCAAGAACTTTTTCTATGCCAAGAAAATGGCTGCCAGGGAGCTGGAAGTATGCATGCAGTATCTTATTTTTATTTTTCCTTGCGTAATATGTAGTCAGTGCGGATCGCGCATCACCTAAATGTCCATTTGCCACGATTATTGGGGAATGTATTTGCCCAATGCATATAATCTCTGAGGTCGTCAGATTGGCATAAATTTCTTGGATTTTAACCTTTTTCCCGAAATCGATTTCTAGTTTGGAGAAACGCTCATTCCGAGGCTGGTTCGCTTGTTGCTTTGGAAAAACAAGCATCAATCCTTCGGCATCCAGCATGTTGCTTTTTACGCCACTCAAGGTAATTTCTAGAATTTGTGCAGGCGGCATATCCTCAGGAAAACGCTGAAAAAGCACTTGGCCTTTTGCAGCTTCAAGCATTTTCTCCAATCGCATGCACGCCTCCGTCATCACAGAAATAAGTTGAGCTTACGTCATATCCAGTGTCATGTAAGGTCAACCGCACAACGCAAGTGAAGAGGGCTGAGGTCATGCGCTGTATCCGCAGCCCTCCAGTTGTCATCGGCGTGAAGCAGTGTTCCCCGCGTACGGTTAGGATGGGTGGTGACCTCTACTAAGCAGGGGACGCCCTCCAATGACGGCAAGATCACTGTGCTGCGGAGTGCAAGCGGCTTGCAAAAGCTCAAGGACCCGGAGTTCCCACACGGCAATTGCCATGATTCGCTGATACCGCCTAGTAAAGGACAGAGCTTGCGTGAGTGGCTGAAAAAATAGGCTGCTGCACAGAATGGATTCAACTACCATGGTCTGTTGCCCGCGCGTGGAAGGCCGTAAGACGATCGGCGCGCTAAGACTGCAGTGCCCTCGTATGTAACGCCAAAACAGCGTTGGTTCCTGGCGATGCCGAAACCACCATCTCCAACAATGGAATGTCCAACGACGTTCCAGTAGCTCTGATCCAACCGCAAACCGGATGGTAGAAACGATGGTAGATAAAAACAAAAAAGCGCCCCAAGAGGCGCTTGTTTTCTTGCTTACTGGCGGAGAGGGCGGGATTCGAACCCGCGGTGGGGATTAGCCCACACACGCTTTCCAGGCGTGCGACTTAAACCGCTCATCCACCTCTCCGAAGCCCACTATTCTAGCAGCGTTTTGGCTGGTTTTTTGGTCCACACGGGGCGATGATCTAAAAACCTCAGGAAACAGGGCGCTGCGCCTGCACCATCTTCATGGCCGAGCCGATCAGCGCCGACACATCGGTCATGTTGCTGGGCACGATGAGCGTGGTGGTGGCGTCGGCGGCCACCTTGCTGTAGGCCTCGACGGCTTTTTCTGCCACCTTCAGCTGTACGGCCTGCTCGCCGCCCGGCTGGCGGATGGCGGCCGCCACACGCTCGATGGCCTGGCCTGTGGCTTCTGCCACGGTCAGGAGGGCGGAGGCTTCGCCCTGGGCGTTGTTGATGGCGGCCTGCTTTTCGCCTTCGGAGCGGGCAATGAAGGCCTCGCGCTCGCCGGTGGCGATGTTGATCTGCTCCTGGCGGCGGCCTTCCGAGGCAGCGATCAGGGCGCGCTTTTCGCGTTCGGCCGTGATCTGGGCCTGCATGGCGCGCAGGATCTCTGCAGGCGGCGTCAGGTCTTTGATTTCGTAGCGCAGCACCTTGACTCCCCAGTTGAGCGCCGCCTCGTCGATGGCCTGGACGACCTGGGCGTTGATGATGTCACGCTCCTCGAAGGTCTTGTCGAGCTCGAGCTTGCCGATCACGCTGCGCAGCGAGGTCTGCGCCAGCTGGGTCACGGCCATGATGTAGTTGCTCGATCCATAGCTGGCGCGCATCGGGTCGGTGACCTGGAAGTACAGGATGCCGTCCACCTGCAGTTGCGTGTTGTCGCGCGTGATGCAGACCTGGCTGGGCACGTCGAGCGGGATTTCCTTGAGGCTGTGCTTGTAGGCCACGCGGTCGATGAAGGGCACGAGAAAGTTCAGCCCCGGTGTGAGCGTGCCGGCGTACTTGCCCAGCCGCTCCTTCACCCAGGCGTTCTGCTGGGGCACGACCTTGACCGAGCGCACGATGAAGATGGCGGCGATGACAAAGATGACGATGGCTAATTCCATGGGGTTCCCTCGGGTGGATGGTTCAGATTTTGTCGACCAACAGGCGGCTGCCCACCACTTCGGCCACGCGATGGAGACCGGGTGAGGGGGCATTGCCGGGGCGCAGCAGCACCGTCCACTGGGCACCACGGTATCGTACCTGCGCGGTACCGTCGGGATTCCAGGCATCCACCTGCACGGTCTCTCCTACGTCCAGATTCACATCGCGGTTGCTCGCGGCAGGTTGCACACCGGGGCTGCGCCGGCGCACCAGGTAGCAGGCAAAGACGGCACCGCCGCCGACCACGGCCGCCACCACCAGTTGCACCGCCATGTCCGCGCCCAGGTGGGCGGCAAGGGCGCCGGCCGCCAGGCCGATGGCCAGCATGAGCAGGTAGAACGTGCCGGTCAGCAGTTCGGCCACGATGGCCGCTCCGGTCATCAGCCACCACAGGGTGGAATCATCCATGGGCCAGGCTCCTCTCGTTGTCTGTATTGGGGTTTCATATTCTGGGTCATCAGAAGCCGCGTTCGGGAAGTGCTTCACACTTATTCCTTACACTGCGCGCCTCTTTTTGTTTTTTGGCCGGGCAGGGCACGTTTGCACGGAGGCTGCGCATGAAATTTCGCTTTCCCATCATCATCATCGACGAGGATTACCGTTCCGAGAACACTTCGGGGTTGGGAATCCGTGCGCTCGCGCAGGCTATTGAGAGCGAAGGCTTCGAGGTGCTGGGGGTGACCAGTTACGGAGACCTGTCGCAGTTTGCGCAGCAGCAAAGCCGCGCCAGCGCCTTCATCCTGTCTATCGACGACGAGGAGTTCACGCTGGGCGCGGGCCAGGATCCGATCGTGCACAGCCTGCGCAGCTTCATTGGCGAGGTACGCCGCAAGAACGCCGACGTGCCGATCTATATCTATGGCGAGACCAAGACCAGCCGCCACCTGCCGAACGACATCCTGCGCGAGCTGCACGGCTTCATCCACATGTTCGAGGACACGCCCGAGTTCGTGGCCAAGCACATCATCCGCGAGGCCAAGAGCTACCTGGAAGGCGTGCAGCCGCCGTTCTTCAAGGCGCTGCTCGACTACGCTGAAGATGGCTCGTATTCGTGGCACTGCCCCGGCCACTCGGGTGGTGTGGCCTTCCTCAAAAGCCCCGTGGGCCAGATGTACCACCAGTTCTACGGCGAGAACATGCTGCGCGCCGACGTGTGCAACGCGGTCGAAGAACTGGGTCAGCTGCTCGACCACAACGGCGCCATTGGCGAGAGCGAGCGCAACGCCGCGCGCATCTTCAATGCCGACCACTGCTTCTTCGTGACCAACGGCACCTCGACCTCCAACAAGATCGTCTGGCACCACACCGTGGCGCCGGGCGACGTGGTGGTGGTGGACCGCAACTGCCACAAGTCGATCCTGCACGCGATCATCATGACCGGCGCGGTGCCGGTGTTCTTGAAGCCTACGCGCAACCATTTCGGCATCATCGGCCCGATCCCGCAGAGCGAGTTCGAGCCCGCCACCATCGAGGCCAAGATCCGCGCCAACCCCTTGCTCAAGGGCGTGGACCCCAAGCAGGTCAAGCCGCGCGTGCTGACGTTGACGCAGTCCACCTACGACGGCGTGCTCTACAACACCGAAACCATCAAGGGCATGCTCGACGGCTACGTCGACAACCTGCACTTTGACGAGGCCTGGCTGCCGCATGCGGCGTTCCACCCGTTCTATGGCGCCTACCACGCGATGGGCAAGAAGCGCGCGCGCCCCCGGCATTCGGTGGTCTACGCCACGCAGTCGATCCACAAGCTGCTGGCCGGCATCAGCCAGGCCAGCCATGTGTTGGTGCAGGACTCGCAGACCGAAAAGCTCGACCGCCACCTGTTCAACGAGGCGTACCTGATGCACACCTCGACCTCGCCGCAGTACAGCATCATTGCCAGCTGCGACGTGGCCGCCGCCATGATGGAGCCGCCGGGCGGCACCGCACTGGTCGAAGAAAGCATCCTCGAGGCGCTCGACTTCCGCCGCGCCATGCGCGAGATCGAGGCCGAGTTCGGCAAGGACGATTGGTGGTTCAAGGTCTGGGGGCCGGATCAGCTGGTCGACGAAGGCATTGGCCGCGCTGAGGACTGGATCATCCGTGCCGACAAAAAGGGCAAGAAGAGCGGCAACAAGTGGCACGGCTTTGGCCAACTGGCCGACGGCTTCAACATGCTCGACCCGATCAAGTCGACCATCGTCACGCCGGGCCTGAGCCTGGACGGCAAGTTCGACACGACCGGCATTCCGGCGTCCATCGTCACCAAATACCTGGCCGAGCACGGCGTGGTGGTCGAGAAGACCGGCCTCTACAGCTTCTTCATCATGTTCACCATCGGCATCACCAAGGGCCGCTGGAACACCTTGCTGACCGCGCTGCAGCAGTTCAAGGACGACTACGAGAAGAACCAGCCGATGTCGCGCATCCTGCCCGAGTTCTGCCAGAGCCACCGCCGCTACGAGCGCATGGGCCTGCGCGACATGTGCCAGCACGTGCACCAGCTTTACGCCAAGTACGACATCGCGCGCCTGACGACCGAGATCTACCTGTCCGACCTGACCCCGGCCATGAAACCGAGCGACGCCTACGCGCACATTGCACACCGCCAGACCGAGCGCGTGGCCATCGACGACCTCGAAGGGCGCATTACCGTGGGTCTGATCACGCCGTACCCGCCGGGCATTCCGCTGCTGGTGCCAGGCGAGGTGTTCAACAAGAAGATCGTCGACTACCTCAAGTTCGCGCGCGAGTTTGCTGCCATGAGCCCGGGCTTCGAGACCGACATCCATGGGCTGGTCGAGATCGAGGACGAGGACGGCCATGTCAGCTACTACGCCGACTGCGTGGCGCTCGACAAGCCGGCGGCCAAGACCAAGCGGCGCGGTGCGGCAACCAAGACCTCGGCCAAGGACAAGCTGGTGCAGGTGGGCTCGGACGGCCCGTTTGGCCGCACCCTGTGATGCGGTAACGCGGCGCCCGACCCGGGTGCACCGTGCAATGGGAGGCTTGGCCTCCCATTTTTCATTCGGGCGGCAGGTCTTCGCGCACGCGCATGAAGCTGGCAAAGCGCGGCAGGCCGCCGTCGTGCGTGCCGCGAAAGCGGTAGGTGACCCAGCTGCCCACGGGCGGCGGATCGCGGCGCTGGGCGTCGCTCAGGCCCGTGCCCAGCTTGAAGCGCTGGCCCTGCGGCGTCTCGACCCACAGGGCGCCAAGCTGTCCCGCGTGGCGGCCCTTGCCGGGCAGGTGGGCGATGACGCGCGCTTCGGCGTCATCGTGTGTCTTGAGCTTGATCAGGTCGTCGCTGCGGCCGGCGCGGTACAGCGACCTGCCGCGGTGCAGCATCAGCCCCTCGCCGCCGCCGCGCACGGTGCGCTGCAGCAGTGCCTGCAGGGCGGCGTCGCTGGCGATGCGCTGCTGGGATACGGCCTGTACCCACGGCTGGGCGATCTGCCGCACGCGCGCTTGCAGGGCCGGCAACCGTTCGTCGAACGGGCCGCCATGTCCGGGCAGGTCGAACACCATGAAGCGCATCTGGCGCCATGCAGCGTCGTTGGCTTGCTGCTGGCGCGTGGTGGACTGGGCGTGGCCAAAGCGCCCGCGCCCGGCCCACAGCTCGCCGTCGAGCGACTCGGCCGGCCAGCCGGCCGTGAACCAGGCCGGCGCGTGCACGGTTTCGCCGCCGCGCGTGCGCAGGGCCCGGCCGTCCCAGTAGCCGCGCACGCCGTCGTATTTCTCGCTGACCCAGTAGTCCTGCAGCGTCACGCCGGGGCGGTAGACATTGGCCAGCAGCAGGGCCGGCGCGTCTGCAGCCCAGGCAGAAAAAGAAATGCCCCACGCCGTCCACGCCAACAGGGTGAGGGCGCGGCGGCGGTGGAGCATGGACTACTCAGTTTTTAATAGCTATCAGCGCTTGCTGCATCAGCGCTGGAGCCACTTTTTTGTGGTATTTGGCATGGCAGCGCAATGGCGCAGCCAAGCCGCTCAGGCCAGGGCCTCGCTGCCCGCGCTGATGCCGGCGGTCTGGCTGAAGCCGCCGTCGACATAGGTGATCTCGGCCGTCACACCGCTGGCCAGGTCGGACAGCAGGAACGCGGCGACATTGCCCACGTCTTCGATGGTCACGTTGCGGCGCAGCGGCGAGGCGCCGGCCACCATGCCCAGCAGCTTGCCGAAATCCTTGATGCCGCTGGCCGCCAAGGTCTTGATCGGGCCGGCGCTGATGCCGTTGACGCGCATGCCGCGCGGGCCCAGGGACTCGGCCAGGTAGCGCACGCTGGCTTCGAGACTGGCCTTGGCCAGGCCCATGGTGTTGTAGTTGGGGATGGTGCGCAGCGCGCCCAGGTACGACAGCGTCAGCAGCGCCGATTTGTCGTTGAGGTAGGGCAGGGCCGCCTTGGCCATGGCCGGGAAGCTGTAGGCGCTGATGTCGTGGGCGATGCGGAAGGCTTCGCGCGAGAGGCCGTCGAGGAAGTCGCCGGCAATCGCCTCGCGCGGGGCAAAGCCGATGGCGTGCACGAAGCCGTCGATCTTGGGCCAGGTCTGCGACAGGTCGCGGAACATGCGTTCGATCTGCTCGTCGCTGCCCACGTCGCAGTCGAACACGAGGCTGGAGTCGAACTCGGCGGCAAAGCCGGTGATGCGCTCCTTGAAGCGCTCGCCGACGTAGCTGAAGGCCAGCTCAGCGCCCTGCGCGTGGCAGGCCTTGGCAATGCCGTAGGCGATGGAGCGGTTGGACAGCACGCCGGTGATCAGCAGCTTCTTGCCGGTAAGAAATCCCATGTGAGGCTCTCCTGAGGGGGTATTGGGGGCGCTGCGCCGCCCCAAGACGCCCGTTGCCAGCGCATCTGACCGGGCAGCGCAGCCGGGTAGGGCAGAATTGTCGCATGCGTTTTTGGCTGCTTTGCTTGCTGTGGGGGAGTGCGGTTCCGGTCTGGGCGGCGCATGCGTACGCGCTGTGGGGCGCGCCCCGGTACCCGGCGGGTTTTGCGCACTTCGACTACGTCAACGCGAACGCCCCCAAGGGTGGCGAGCTGCGCCTGGTCAGCAACCTGCGCACCTCCACCTTCGACAAGTACAACCCGTTCACCATCAAGGGCAGCGCACCGGCCTACCTCGCGCAGCTGATGTTCGACTCGCTGCTCACCGGCTCGCTCGACGAGACCGCCACCGGCTACGGCCTGCTCGCCGAAGACGTGGACGTGGCGGTCGACGGTCTCTCGGCCACCTTCCGCCTGCGGCCGGAGGCACGCTTTCACCACGGCAAGCCGGTGCTGGCCCGGGACGTCAAGTACAGCTACGACACGCTGGTCGGCCCGTTCACCTCGCCGGCCTACAAGACGATGCTGATCGACGTCGCCGGCGTCGATGTGCTGGACGAGCGCACCGTGCGCTACCGCTTCAAGAAGCCCAACCGCGAGCTGCCGCTCACCGTCGGCGGCCTGCCCGTGTTCAGCCGCGACTGGGGCATGGAGGGCGGCCAGCCCAAGCCCTTCGACCAGGTGGTGATGGACGAGCCGATCGGCAGCGGGCCGTATCGTGTCGGCCCGGTGCGCTTTGGGAAGGACATCACCTACGTGCGCGACCCGAACTACTGGGCGCGTGGCCTGAACGTGCGCATGGGCACGGCCAATTTCGAGCGCATCACCGTCAAGATCTACAAGGACGCCACCGCGCGGCTCGAAGCACTCAAGGCCGGCGAATTCGACCTGATGCGGTTTTTCAGCGCAGGCGACTGGGCGCGGCGCGTCAATGGCAAGAAGTTCAATACCGGCGAGCTGGTCAAGGGCGAGTTCCAGCACAAGCTGCCCTCGGGATTTCAGAGCTACGTGCTCAACACGCGCCGCCCGCTCCTGCAGGACGTGCGCGTGCGCCAAGCGCTGGGCCTGGCGGTTGATTTCGAGTGGATGAACCGGCAGATGTTCTATGGCTCGTACCAGCGCGTGAACGGCCTGTTCGGCAACACCGCCTGCGACACGCAGGGCTTGCCGTCGCCGCAGGAGCTGGCGCTGATGGAGCCCTGGCGCAAGGACTTGCCCGCTGCCGCCTTCGGCCCCATGACCGTGCCGCCGCGCACCGATCCGCCCGCATCCCTGCGCGGCAACCTGCGCCGCGCCCAGCAGCTGCTGAAGGACGCCGGCTGGAGCGTGCAGGACGGCGTGCTGCGCAACGCCGCCGGCCAGGCGCTGGTGCTCGAATACATGGACAGCAACGAAGGCGGCGTGCGCACCGTGGCGCCGTGGATGCGCAACCTCGAAAAGCTCGGCATCACGCTGCGCTTTCGCTCGGTGGACTTTGCGCTGTACCAGCAGCGCCTGCAGAAGTTCGACTTCGACATCACGAGCATCGCCTACGGCGGCACCAACAACCCCGGCCAGGAGTTCGCCGACCTGTTTGGCAGCCGTGCGGCCGACACCGAGGACTCGGGCAATTTCGCCGGCGTCAAGAGCCCGGCCGTGGACGCCTTCATCACCGCCATGACCGCCGCCAAGACCGAGGCCCAGCTGCTGCCCGCCTGCCACGCGCTCGACCGCGCGATTGCGCACGGCCACTACCTGATCCCGCAGTGGACCGCGCCCACGCACCGCATGGTCTACAACGCCTGGCGCCTGGTGCGGCCCGCCGTGGCGCCGCCCTATTCGCCGGGTGAGAGCTGGGTAATCGACACCTGGTGGGCCAAGCTGCCGCCGGGCCCGGGTGCTCCCAATCCTATAGCTGCCAGCGCAAGAGGGCAGGGCGGTTGAGCCATGTTTGCCTATATTCTCAAGCGCTGCCTTCTGATGCTGCCCACGCTGCTGGGCGTGCTGCTGCTGACTTTCGTCGTGCTGCAGTTCGTGCCCGGCGGGCCGGTCGAGCAGTACCTGGCCGAGGCCAAGGCCGGGGCGGGCGGCGGCGGCGCCGAGGGCGGGGGCTTGAGCTACCGCGGCGCGCAGGGCGTGGACCCGCAGCGCCTCGCGCAAATCAAGGCGCTGTACGGCTTCGACAAGCCCGCGCCCGAGCGCTTCGTGCAGATGCTTAGCCAGTTCGCGCGTTTCGACCTGGGGCGCAGCTTTTTCCAGAACAAGGACGTGTGGCAGCTGATCCGCGAGAAGCTGCCGGTGTCGATCAGCCTGGGGCTGTGGACTTTTTTCATCAGCTACCTCGTGGCCGTGCCGCTCGGCGTCGCGAAGGCGGTGCGCGCGGGCTCGCGCTTCGATCTGGTGACCACGCTGCTCATTCTGGTGGGCTACGCCATTCCCGGATTTGTGCTCGGCGTGGCGCTGCTGGTGGTGTTTGGCGGCCAGCTGCAATGGTTTCCGCTGCGCGGGCTGACCTCGGCCAACTGGGACGAGCTCTCGTGGGGGGCTCGCATCGTCGACTACCTTTGGCACATCACCTTGCCGATCATCGCCATGGTGCTGGGCAGCTTCGCCGTCACGGCCATGCTGACCAAGAACGCGTTCCTCGAAGAAATCCGCAAGCAGTACGTGCTGACCGCGCGCGCCAAGGGCCTCTCCGAGCGCCAGGTGCTGTGGAAGCATGTGTTCCGCAACGCGCTGATCCCCATCATCACGGGCTTTCCGGCGGCCTTCATTGGCGCGTTCTTCGCCGGATCGCTGCTGATAGAGACCCTGTTCTCGCTCGACGGCCTGGGCCTGCTGAGCTACGAGAGCGTGATCCGGCGCGACTACCCCGTGGTGCTGGGCACGCTGTACCTGTTCACGCTGATCGGGCTGGTCACCAAGCTGATTTCCGACCTTTGCTATGTGTGGGTGGACCCGCGTGTCAAGTTTGATTAGCCCCCCTGAGTCGGCCGATGGCCGCCTTCCCGCCGGAGCGGGGACGCCACTGGCGGCCGGACCAAGCCCGACCCGCGGGGGCTCTGGCGATGGCGCGGTGGTGGCGTCGGCGCCGCCGTCCTTGTCGCCCAGCCGCCGCGCCTGGCTGCGCTTTCGGCGCAACCGGCTCGGCTACTGGAGCCTGATCGCTTTTTGCGCGCTGGTGCTGCTGAGCCTGGGCGCCGAGCTGGTGAGCAACGACCGGCCGCTCATCGTGCGCTACGAAGGCCAGACCTATTGGCCGATGCTCAAGGACTATCCCGAGACCACCTTCGGCGGCGACTTCGCCACGCCCACCGACTACCTCGACCCGTTCATCAAGGAGCGCATCACCGAGGGCCGCAACTGGGCGCTCTACACCCTCAACCCCTACGGTCCGAACACGCTCAACTACTTTGCCCAGGCGCCGAACCCGTCGGCGCCGTCGCCAGACAACTGGCTGGGCACGGACGACCGCGGTCGCGACCTGCTGGCGCAGCTGCTCTACGGCTTTCGCGTCAGCGTGCTGTTTGCGCTGGCGCTGACGTTCACCGGCGTGCTGCTGGGCGTGGTGGCGGGGGCCATCCAGGGCTTCTTTGGCGGCAAGACCGACCTGGCGTTCCAGCGCTTCATCGAAATCTGGGGCTCGATGCCCGAGCTGTACCTGCTGATCATCTTCAGCGCCGTCTTGGCGCCCAGCATTGCGCTGCTGCTGGTGCTGCTCTCCCTGTTCGGCTGGATGGGGCTCTCCGACTACGTGCGCGCCGAGTTTTTGCGCAACCGCCAGCTCGACTACGTGAAGGCCGCACGCGCCCTGGGCGTGGGCAACGGGCAGATCATCTGGCGCCACATCCTGCCCAACAGCCTCACGCCCGTGGTCACCTTTCTGCCGTTTCGCATGAGCGCGGCCATCCTGGCGCTGACCTCGCTCGACTTCCTGGGCCTGGGCGTACCGCCCGGCACCCCGAGCCTGGGCGAGCTGCTGAGCCAGGGCAAGAACAACATCGACGCATGGTGGATTTCGCTGTCGACCTTTGCGGTGCTCGTGGTCACGCTGCTGCTGCTCACCTTCATGGGCGATGCGCTGCGCGATGCGCTCGACCCGCGCAAAGCCGAGCGTTGAATGGAACTTACATGAATGCTCCTAACGCACGGACGCAGATGCCAGCCATGGCCCAGGGGGCGGGCAGCATCGGCAATGCACGCGGGGTGGGCCCTGGCGCAGAGCGGGGTGGAACAGGCGCCGCCGCCTTGCTGCAGGTGCAAGACCTGGCCGTGCATTTCGGCGCCAAGGCGGTGGTCAACAGGGTCAGTTTTTCCGTCCATGCCGGCGAAAAGCTCGCGCTGGTGGGCGAATCGGGCTCGGGCAAGACCGTCACGGCGCTGAGCCTGTTGCGTTTGGCGGGCGATGCCAGAATCACCGGCAAAGCCATGCTGCGCGGTCGCGATCTGCTCTCTTTGTCAGAGCGTGAGATGCGCGGCGTGCGCGGCGGAGACATCGCCATGGTGTTCCAGGAGCCGATGACGGCGCTCAACCCGCTCATGACCATCGGGCAGCAGATCGCCGAGGTGTTGCAGCTGAAGAAGGCGCTGACGGGCGAGCAGTGCGCGCAGGCGGCGATCGCACTGCTGGCGCAGACCGGCATCCCCGAGCCTGCGCGCCGCGCCAACGCCTTCCCGCACCAGCTCAGCGGCGGCCAGCGCCAGCGCGCCATGATCGCCATGGCTCTGGCCAGCGAGCCCGCGCTGCTGCTGGCCGACGAGCCGACGACGGCGCTCGATGTGACGCTGCGCGGTCAGATTCTGGACCTGCTGTCCGACCTGCAGCGCCAGACCGGCATGGCCGTGCTGCTCATCACGCACGACCTGAACCTGGTGCGCCGCTTTGCCGACCGCGTGGCCGTCATGGAGCAGGGCATGCTGGTCGAGCAGGGCCGCGTGGCCGAGGTGTTCCGCGCGCCACAGCACGCCTACACGCGCCGCCTGATCGCCAGCCAGCCGCGCCGGGACGTCGTGGAGGCCGCGCCACCGCCCGGTACGCCGCCGGTGCTGTGGGCCCAGGATTTGCGCGTGGCCTATGCCACGCCGCTGCCCGGCGTGCGCGGCTGGTTCCGCAAGGGCGAGTTCGTGGCCGTGCAGGGCGCCGCACTGCAGGTCCTGCCGGGCCAGACGCTGGGCGTGGTGGGCGAGTCGGGTTCGGGCAAGTCGACGCTGGCGCAGGCCATCTTGGGCCTGCTGCCGCACGGCGGCGAACTCACGGTGGTGGGGCAGGCGTGGCAGCAGCCCGCCATGCGCAACACCCCGGCCAACCAGGCCCTGCGCCGGCAGGTGCAGGTGGTGTTCCAGGACCCGTTCTCGTCGCTGTCGCCGCGCCTCACGGTCGAAGAGATCGTGGGCGAGGGCCTGCGCGTGCACGACGGCGCCCTCGGCAGCGCCGAGCGGCGCACGCGCGTGGAGGCGGCGCTGCTGGAAGTGGGCCTGAGCGAAGCCCAGTACCCGGGACTGCTGGCGCGCTATCCGCACGAATTCTCGGGCGGCCAGCGCCAGCGCCTGGCGATTGCGCGCGCGCTCATCGTGCAGCCGCGCGTGCTGGTGCTCGACGAACCGACCAGCGCGCTTGACGTGACCATCCAGCAGCAGGTGCTGGCCCTGCTGCAGCGGCTGCAGCGCGAGAAGGGCCTGAGCTACCTGCTCATCACCCACGACGTCGACGTGATCCGCGCCATGGCGCACGCGGTCATCGTGATGAAGGAGGGCGAGGTGGTGGAAAGCGGGCCGGTTGCGCAGGTGCTCGATGCGCCGCAGCACCCGTATACGCAGCGGCTGGTGGCCGCGGCCACGGTGCCAGAGGCCGCTGCTGATTTAGAGTGAAAAGGGGCTCCAGCGCTGAAGGGGTAAGCGCTGGAAGCTATCAAAACAGAGCTGAACGTCGTGCGCAGAGCCTAGAGCCCTGTGGGGTTCACGCCGTCTTGCTGCACCCACCGCACCTGGTTTTCGTCCACGCCCAGCGCGCGTGTTCTGGCCAGGAGCTGGTTTTTGATGCCTTCGGGCAGCGTCGGGGTGCGCGAAAGGATCCAGAAATAGTCGAGGCTGGAGCCCACCACCATGGCCCATTGGTACTCGGGGTCGAGCGCCACCACGTGGTAGCCGCCATAGAACGGGCCGAAGAACGACACCTTCAGCGCGGCCTGCGTCGGGTCGCCCAGGAAGCGGGCCTTGCCCACCGACTCCTTCCAGCGCTGGTGCACCGGGTCGAAGCCGCGGTTGAGCACCTCGATCGTGCCGTCGGCGTTGCGGCTGTAGTGCGCGCTGGTGCGGATCAACCCTTTTTCAAAGCGGTGGTCGATGCGCGCCAGCTCGTACCAGTGGCCGGCATAGCGGTCCACATCGAAATGGACCGCGTGCACGCCAGCGGGCGTGGACGTGGCGCACGCGCTCAGCGCCAGCACCGACAGCAACGCAGCGAAACCGAGAGCGGCAGGCAGCCACGGGCTGCGGTGGACGGAGGGGCGGATGCGCATCGGGAGATTCCTCGGATAAATGAACAGCCATCGCACCAGGGCCGGTGCCGGGACGCTGGCCGTGTGACTTGCACTGTAGGGGCGCCCGCGGCGTCCCTGCTGTAGGCCGCCGCTGGCAGCGCGTGTCAGGCGGGGGAGCACAAAAGCCGCCACGGCGCAGGCGCCACGCCCCAAGCAGGGGTTTGTGGCCTGGTGCGCTGAAACAGCCCGGAAGTGCTAAGGTTTTGGCACCGTCGCTTCGCCGGAAAACGCCATGAAAACGGTTCCCGCCACCCCCGTACCCACATTGGCTCCCCTGCCCAGCTATACCCACGAGGAAAAGCGCAAGCGCGTCTTTGCCATCGTGGCGGCCTCGTCGGGCAACTTGGTCGAGTGGTTCGACTTTTATGTCTACGCCTTCTGCGCGATCTATTTCGCGCCCTCGTTCTTTCCCAAGTCCGACCCCACGGCGCAGCTGCTGAACACGGCGGGCGTGTTCGCCGCGGGCTTTCTGATGCGACCCATCGGGGGCTGGGTCTTTGGCCGCATCGCGGACCGGCGCGGGCGCAAGACCTCGATGGTGCTGTCGGTACTGATGATGTGCGGCGGCTCGCTGTTGATCGCTGCCTTGCCCACCTACGCCAGCATCGGTGCCTGGGCACCGGCCTTGCTGCTGCTCGCGCGGCTGGTGCAAGGGCTGTCGGTCGGGGGTGAATACGGCACCACCGCCACCTACATGAGCGAGGTGGCGCTGAGCGGCCAGCGCGGCTTTTTCTCGTCGTTCCAGTACGTCACGCTGATCGGCGGGCAACTGCTCGCGGTGCTGACGGTCGTGCTGCTGCAGCAGTGGCTCAGCGAGGCCGAAATGAAGGCCTGGGGCTGGCGCATTCCGTTCGTCATCGGCGCCCTCACCGCCGTGGTGGCGCTGTTTTTGCGGCGCACGCTCAAGGAGACTTCGACCGCCCAGGCGCGCGCCAGCGCGGAGGCGGGCAGCGTGCGCGGGCTGCTGCGCAACCACCGCGCGGCCTTTCTCACGGTGCTGGGCTACACGGCCGGCGGCTCGCTGATCTTCTATACCTTCACGACCTACATGCAGAAGTACCTGGTCAACTCGGCCGGCATGTCGATCAAGACCGCCAGCTACGTGATGACGGCCTGCCTGTTCCTCTACATGTGCATGCAGCCGCTGTTCGGTGCGCTGTCCGATCGCATTGGCCGGCGCACCAGCATGATGCTGTTCGGCAGCCTGGGCGCGCTGGCCACCGTGCCCATCCTGACCGCGCTGCAGCATGTCACCAACCCGTACGCCGCGTTTGTGCTGATCCTGCTGGCGCTGGCCATCGTGAGCTTCTACACCTCCATCAGCGGCATCGTGAAGGCCGAGATGTTTCCGCCCGAGGTGCGCGCGCTGGGGGTGGGGCTGGCGTACGCGATCGCCAATGCGATCTTCGGCGGATCGGCCGAATATGTGGCGCTGGGGCTCAAGTCGCTGGGCCACGAATCGAGCTTTTACTGGTATGTCACGGCCATGATGGTGATCGCCTTCCTGGTCAGCCTGCGCCTGCCGCGCCACGCCAGCTACCTGCGGACCGACCCGTAAGCGCCCGAACCAGCTCCAGCCACGCCAGAGACAGGGCCAGCAGCGCACCGCCCACCGCCAAGCCCCCGGGGCCGGGTAGGGCCAGGCCCATCAGCGTGCGCAGCCAGGGCAGGCCCAGCACCGCCACGAGCAGCAGCGCCATGGCAGCGGCCATGCGCCACAACCAGGGGTTGCGGTCGGTCACGCCATGCCAGGCGGGGCGCGAGAGGTCGCGGTTGGCCAGGATCAGCAGCATCACTCCCAGCACCAGGGTGCTGAACACCGTGGCGCGGCCCTGTTCGGTGCTCCAGCCTTGCGCCACCATCCAGGCCTGGCCGGCCAGTAGCAGCGCGGCCAGGCCCAGGCCCTGCAGCACCGAAAACACCAGCGGCGCAGCGGCAAAGGGCGAGTCGGCCACCGGCCGGGGTGCACGTTCCATCAGGCCGGGGTCTTCGGGCTCGGCCTCGAAGACGATGGAGCAGGCCGGGTCGATCAGCAGCTCCAGCAGCACGATGTGCACCGGCAGCAGCAGCACCGGCCAGTGCAGCAGCGTGGGCACCAGCGCCAGCGCGATGATGGGAACGTGCACGGCAAAGGTGAAGCGCACGGCTTTGCGGATGTTGTCGTCGATGCGCCGGCCCTGGCGGATGGCGGCCACGATGCGCGAAAAGCTGTCGTCGAGCAGCACCAGAGCGGCCGCCTCGCGCGCCACGTCGGTGCCGCGCTCGCCCATGGCGATGCCCACGTCGGCGGCCTTGAGCGCGGGCGCGTCGTTGACGCCGTCGCCGGTCATGGCCACCACCTCGCCGGACGCGCGCAGCCGCTGCACCAGGCGAAGCTTGTGCTGGGGCTGCAGGCGCGCGCACAGGTCCACATGCCGCAGCCGTGCTGCCAAGGCGGCGTCGTCCAGCGCCTCCAGCTCGGCGCCGGTGATGATGTCGGGTCGCTCGGACAGACCCACCTGCTGCGCGATGGCACGCGCCGTGGCGGGGTGGTCGCCCGTCATCATGACCACGCGCACACCGGCGCGCCGGCATTCGGCCAGGGCGGCGGGCACCTCGGCGCGCGGTGGGTCGGCCAGTGCCACCAGGCCGAGGAATTCGAAGTCGAAGTCGTGCTGGCTTTGCGGCCAAGGCGGATCAAAGCCGGGCGCGGCGGGCGCGCCGCTCCAGCGCCCGCGCGCCACGCCAAGCACGCGCAGGCCGCGTTCGGCCATGTCCTCGACCTGCTGGCGGATGGCATCGCGCTGCGCAGCGCCGAGGTGGCACAGGTCGGCCACGGCCTCGGGCGCGCCCTTGGTGGCCAGCAGGTGCTCGCCGTCGCCGCCGCTCGCAAACACGCGCGTCATCGCCAGGATCTCGCCCGAGAGCGCGTACTCGAACTCCGGTTCGCGCCCGTCGTGCACATGCTCGGTGCCTGCCAGCCACTGGTGGCCAAAGTGCTGGATGGCCTTTTCCATCGGGTCGAACGGGTCGCCCGGCGTGGCCAGCATGGCGAACTCGGTCAGCCGGTGGAATTCCTCGGGCAGCTCGCGCGCGCCTTCGGGCGTGAACTGCGCCTGGGCCGTGGCCAGGCCCGCTACCGCCATGCGGTTGACGGTGAGCGTGCCGGTCTTGTCGACCGCGAGCACGGTGATCGCGCCCAGCGCCTCGACGGCCGTGATGCGCCGCGTCAGCACTTTTTGCCGCGAGATGCGCCAGGCGCCCAGTGCCAGGAACACGGTCAGGATGACGGGGATCTCCTCGGGCAAGATGGCCATGGCGAGCGCTATGCCCGAAAGCAGGCTTTCGAGCAGCGGCCTGCCGTTCCACCACCAGCCCAGCAGCACCTGGGCACTGGCCAGCACCAGCGCGCCGGCGCCGAGCCGGCGCACCAGCGTGCGCGAGGCCTGCTGCAATGCCGAAGGCGGCTCGGTGGTGGCGGCCAGGTCGGCGCCGATGCGGCCCACGGCGGTGTGGGCAGCGGTGGCGCGCACCTGGGCCAGGCCGACGCCGCGCGTGACCACGGTGCTGGCGAACAGCGCCGCCACCGCGTGGCCGTCAGCCGGGCCTGCGGGCACGGATGCGGGGGCGGCGTTCGCGGTGCCGGATGCGGGCGCCAGCGGCAGCTTGGCCACCGGCACCGCTTCGCCGGTGAGCAGCGATTCGTCCACCTCCAGCTGGCCGTCCAGCAGCTGCGCGTCGGCGGCGATGCGGTCGCCCTCGTGCAGCACCAGCAGGTCGCCGCGCACCACGTCACGCCCGGCAATGCGCTGCTCGCGTCCGTCGCGCAGCACCAGCGCGCGCGGGGCCGACAGGTCGCGCAGCGATTCGAGCGCGCGCTGCGTCTTGCGCTCCTGCACCAGCGTGATGCCGATCACGACGAAGACGAAGCCGAGCAGGAACAGCGCCTCGGCGCGGTCGCCCAGCGCCAGGTAGATGCCGCCGGCGGCCAGCAGCATCAGGAACATGGGCTCGGTGAGCACGCCCTGCACGATGGTCCAGGTGGACTTGGGCGCGCTGCCCGGCAGCACATTGGGGCCATCGGCCGCCAGGCGGCGTGCGGCCTCGGCGCTGTCCAGGCCTTGCCCGTCCGGTGTGGGCAGGGTGGGGCGGGCCGGGGACGTCTTGGAGCTGGGCATGGCGGTGGTCCTTGCGGGTCGGGTTGGACGGTGCGGCGGAGTTTCTCCAGTGTAGGGAGGGCCTCTTGCGCACGGCTTGCGTTGCTTCAGCTTTTGGTGAAAAAGGCCTCTATCGCTTGCCCAGAAAGCGCAAGTTGCTATGAATTCTGTAGTGAAGTCTGCCCGCACCCGGGATGGGCACAATGCTGATTCCACCCCGCCCTGGACGTACGCCATGAGCCAGCCAGTCCGCGATCCCCCAGCGCCCGAGGCCGTCACGCCCGCACAGCGCACGGCCCTGCACCCCGACGTGCTGCGCTTGGGGCTGGTGAGTTTTCTCACCGACCTGAGCTCGGAGATGATTTTTGCGGTGTTCGCGGTGTTCTTTACCACCGTGGCGGGCGCGTCGAGCGCGCTGCTCGGGCTGATCGAGGGGCTGGCGGACTTTTCGGCCTCGTCGCTCAACTACCTGGCCGGCTGGCTGTCGGACCGCAGCGGGCGGCGCAAATGGCTGGCCACGGCGGGCTATGGGTTTTCGACCCTGGCTAAGCTGATCCTGCTGTTGTCTTCCTCGGTGCTGGGCTTGTCCATTTTTCGTGTCGTGGAGCGCCTGGGCAAGGGCTTTCGCGGGCCGCCGCGCGATGCCTGGCTGTCGGCCGTGGCGGGCCAGGCGTCGCGCGACTATGCGTTTGGCGTGCACAAAGCGCTCGACAAGTCTGGCGCCGTGCTTGGGCCGCTGGTGGCCTATGGGCTGCTGTCGTGGCTGGGCGAGTCGCCCGGCAGCTACCGCACGCTGTTCCTGGTGGCCTTCGTGCCGGCGGTGCTCGGCGTGCTGGTGCTCGCATGGGCTCCGGACCAGCCCGGCTTGCCGCATGCGCGCGAGAGTGTGCGGCAGAACTGGCAGCAGCTCAGCCCTGGATTCAAGCGCTTCCTGGTGCCCGCGGGGGTGTTTGCGCTGGCGTACTTCAGCCTGGGCTTCATCTTGCTCAAAGCCCATGACTTGGGTTTTCGCATCACCGACGTGGTGCTGCTCTACGCGCTGTTCAACACCACCTGCGTGGTGGCCGCGCCCTGGGTGGGCCGGCTGGGCGACCGGGTGGGACGCAGCCGCGTCATCGTGCTCGGCTATGCGCTCTACGCCGCCATCAACCTGGGGCTGGTGCTGGCCAGCAGCCGTTGGGAGATGGTGGCCTTGCTGGCCACCTACGGGGTGTTCTATGCGATTGACGAGTCGCAAAGCAAGGCCTTCATCGCCGATCTGGAGCCCGAACGGCGCGCCACGGCGGTGGGCGTCTACAACACGCTCACCGGCGTCCTGTACCTGCCGGCATCGCTGCTGGCCGGGGCGCTGTGGGCGCTGGCGCCGGGCTGGGCCTTCGGGCTGGCGGTGGCGCTGTCGCTGGCGGCCATCGCCGTTTTTGCTGCCCTGCGCCCCGCCGCCGCGCCAGCGCGCTTGCGCCGACGCTGAGGGCGCCACTACCATCGCGCCATGGACACCACCACTACCACCTACCACCGCAGCGATCTGGTGCGCATTGCCACCCTGGCCATGAAGGAACGCGGCCTGGAGCCCGAATTTCCGCCAGGCGCGCTGCAACAGCTGCAGGCCCTGCACGGGCCGGGCCGTGATGCTGACCCCCAGATCCGCGACCTCACGGCGCTGCCCTGGTGTTCGATCGACAACGACGACTCGCGCGACCTCGACCAGCTCACCGCGTGCGCGCCCCTGCCGGGCGGGGCCGTGAAGGTTCTGGTCGCGGTGGCCGACGTGGATGCGCTGGTCCGCAAAGGCTCGCCACTCGACGCGCACGCACACACCAACACCACGTCGGTCTACACCTCGGCGCGGGTGTTTCCGATGCTGCCCGAGCGCCTGTCGACCGACCTGACCTCGCTCAACCCGCACCAGGACCGGCTGGCCATCGTGACCGAAATGGAGGTGGACGGTGAAGGCGCGGTGGCCCATTCGGCGGTGTACCGCGCCCTGGTGCGCAACCAGGCCCAATTGGCCTACGAGGCCGTGGCCGCCTGGGTCGAGGGCGCGGGCGAGCTGCCCGAGGCCGCGCGCGCCGTGCCCGGCATGGACGCGCAGCTGCGCACGCAGGATGCGGTGGCCCAGGCCATGCGGGCACGCCGGCGCGCGCAAGGCTCGCTGGAGCTCGAAACCTTCCAGCCGCGCGCGGTGTTCGAGGGCGATCGCGTGGTGGACCTGCGCCAGCCCGTGCACAACCGCGCGCGCCAGCTCATCGAGGAGTTCATGATCGCCACCAACACCTGCACGGCGCAGTTCCTGGCGCACCACGGCGCCGCCGCCCTGCGCCGCGTCGTGCGCTCGCCCGAGCGCTGGCTGCGCATCGTCGAGGTGGCGCGCAGGTACGGGGAGACCTTGCCCCAGACGCCCGACTCGCAGGCGCTCGAGGCCTTTCTGGCGCGCCAGCGCAAGGCCGATCCGCTGCGCTTTCCCGACCTGTCGCTGGTCATCATCAAGCTCATGGGCTCGGGCGAATACGTGGTCGAGCAGCCGCACGGCGCGCCCATCGGCCACTTCGGCCTGGCGGTGCGCGACTACGCGCATTCCACCGCGCCGAACCGCCGCTACCCCGACCTCATCAGCCTGCGCATGGTCAAGGCCATGCTCTCGGGGGAGCGGCCGCCCTATAGCGTGGCCGAGCTGGAGGCGCTGGCCGTGCACTGCACGCGCCAGGAAGACGCGGCGCAAAAGGTCGAGCGCAGTGTGCGCAAGTCCGAGGCAGCACTGTACCTGCAGCCCTTGATGGGCCAGCAGTTCGACGCCATCGTCACCGGCCGCACCGACAGCGCCACCTGGGTGCGCACCTTGGCGCCACCGGCCGAAGGCCTGCTGGTGGCGGGCGAGCCTTTGCTCGATGTCGGGCAAAGGATCCGCGTGAAGCTGGTGGGCACGAATGTCGAGCGCGGCTTCATCGATTTCGAACAGGTGCGCGCGCCATGAGCCCGTCCCCCGCGCCTTCGGCGCCGTCCGACCGCGAAGACCGGGCCCGGGCGTGCTACCGCGCCGTCCGCGGCGGCATGGTGGCAGGGGCGCCCGCGGCGGTGCTGCACATCGGCGCGCAGGGCAGCGTGGTCGTGGCCGGCACGGGCGCCGAGCCCGCAGCGACCCTGGCCCTGGCAGTGGGCGCGCAGAAAACCGCGCAGGATTTCTTCCGGCGCAACCCGCCCACGCCGCTGGAGCTGGAGAACGCCATCGCCACCGTCGAAGACGAGGTGGTGCGTGCGCTGGCGGTGCTGCCGGCAGGTTGCACGCTGTGGTGTGGCGACACCCTGGTGCGCGAGGTGGCCGTGCGGGCCGGCGTGCAGCCCGGCCCGCGCATGGCCCTTTCGCTGGAGGCCATGGAGCGGGTGTTCGAGCGCTTTGCCGCGGTGGCCGAGGGCCGGCCCGCCGCGCTCGAAGGCCTGCCGGGCAACCCCGAATTTGCCGCCACCTTGCTGATCCTGCGCGAGTTCATGCACCACCTGCGCTTTGCGTCCATCACCGTGCTGGCGGACACCGCGGCATAACCGTCCGGCAGCGATGCCCCTGCGGACATCGCCGGGGGCGGCCGGTGTCCAGCACGGCCATGGGGCTGCAATTTTTTCGCCCATTGATGCAACTATTCAATTATTGTTGAATAATTGCCCTATGGACAAAGCCACTGCCACCACCGTGTTCGAATCGCTGGCCTCGGGCGTGCGGCTCGACGTCTTTCGCCTGCTGGTCAAGCAGGGGCCCGCAGGCCTGGTGGCAGGGGAAATCGCCACCGCGCTGGCGCTGCCAGCCACCAATCTGTCCTTCCACTTGAAAGCGCTCACGCAGGCGGGCCTGCTGACGGTGGTGCAGGAGGGGCGCTACCAGCGCTACCGCGCCCACATCGCCCTGATGGTGGACCTGATCGCGTACCTCGGCGACGAATGCTGCGCCGGCCAGCCGGCCCTGTGCGAAGGGCTGGCCGTGCCGGAGTGCCTGTCCTGCGGCAGCGGACCCACCCACGCTGCCTGACACCCCACGGTCTGCCCAGCGGCGCAGGCCCGCTCGATTTCCTTGTTTCCCCACTCCACCATGAACGTCCTGTTCCTTTGCACCGGCAACTCCTGCCGCTCCATCCTGGCCGAGGCCACCTTCAACCACCTCGCGCCTGCGGGCTGGCACGCCACGAGCGCCGGCAGCCAGCCCACGGGCCAGGTGCACCCGCGCGCGCTGGCGCTGCTGGCGCGCGAAGGCATTTCCGCCGAGGGCTGCCACAGCAAGCCGTGGAACGACCTGCCGGTGGTGCCCGACGTGGTGGTGACGGTGTGCGCGAACGCCGCCGGCGAAACCTGCCCGGCCTACCTGGGGCCGGTGCTGCGCACGCACTGGGGCGTGGCCGACCCGGCACACGCGACGGGCACGGAGGCGCAGATCGATGCCGCCTTTCTGGCCGCCTACCGCACGCTGCGCGTTCGGATCGAGGCCTTTCTGGCGTTGCCGCTGGCGGGTTTGCGGCAAGAGCCGGCCCGCCTCCAGGCCGCGCTGGACCGCATCGGCACGCTGCTGCCCTGACCGCGACGCCCCTTCCTGAAGAAGCTTTTCATGACAACGCCTCCAGACGCTCCCGCTCGATCGAACCGTGCGAATGCCATCCCCGCGGCAAACCCCGCCAGGCGCACGGCCTGTGAAGGGGTTGCCCGGCCGGCGGCCCCGGCCCCCATGGGCGTGTTTGAGCGCTACCTCACGCTCTGGGTTTTTGCCTGCATCGTCGTTGGCATTGCGCTCGGGCAGGGGCTGCCGGGGCTGTTCCAGGCCATCGGGCGCATGGAGGTGGCGCAGGTCAACCTGCCCGTGGGCCTGCTGATCTGGGTGATGGTCATCCCGATGCTGGTCAAGGTGGACTTTGCGGCGCTGGGCCAGGTGCGCCAGCATGTGCGCGGCATTGGCGTGACGCTGTTCGTCAACTGGATGGTCAAGCCGTTCACCATGGCGTTTCTGGGCTGGCTGTTCATTCGCCACCTGTTTGCGCCGCTGCTGCCCGCCGATCAGCTCGACAGCTACATCGCCGGTCTGATCCTGCTCGCCGCTGCCCCGTGCACGGCCATGGTGTTCGTGTGGAGCCGCCTCACCGGCGGGGACCCGCTGTTCACGCTGTCGCAGGTGGCGCTCAACGACAGCATCATGGTGGTGGCCTTTGCGCCGCTGGTGGCGTTCCTGCTGGGCATCTCGGCCATCACCGTGCCGTGGGACACGTTGCTGGTGTCGGTGGGGCTGTACATCGTGGTTCCGGTCATCCTGGCGCAGCTCTGGCGGCGCGCGCTGCTGGCACGGGGGCAGGGCGCGTTCGACGCTGCCATGGCGCGCATCGGGCCGTGGTCCATCACCGCCTTGCTGGCCACGCTGGTGCTGCTGTTCGCTTTCCAGGGCGAGGCCATCCTGGCGCAGCCGCTGGTGATCGCGCTGCTGGCGGTGCCCATCCTGATCCAGGTGTTCTTCAACTCGGCGCTGGCCTACGGGCTCAACCGCGCGCTGGGCGAGAAGCACAGCATTGCCTGCCCGTCGGCGCTGATCGGGGCCTCCAACTTCTTCGAGCTGGCCGTGGCGGCCGCCATCAGCCTGTTCGGGTTCCATTCCGGCGCGGCGCTGGCCACGGTGGTGGGCGTGCTGATCGAGGTGCCGGTGATGCTGCTGGTGGTCCGCGTGGTCAACCGCACCAAGCCGTGGTACGAGCAGGGCCGGCCCTGAAGCCGGCCTCCTTTTGACCATTTCACAGAACCTTCATGAGCGATTTTTCCGACCTGCCCCATGTCCAGCCCGATCTGGTGCAGGTGCCCGACGGGGCCCAGCTGCGCGCGGCGGCACCTGCTGCGCACGCGCCGCGCTTTTTGCTGTTGTATGGCTCGCTGCGGCCGCGCTCCTTCAGCCGCTTGTTGGCAGAGGAGGCGGCGCGCCTGCTCACGGCCCTGGGCGGCGATGTGCGGATGTTCCACCCCGGTGGCCTGCCGCTGCCCGACGATGCGCCCGACACCCATGCCAAGGTGGTCGAGCTGCGCGCCCTGGCCCAGTGGGCCGAAGGCATGCTGTGGTGTTCGCCCGAGCGCCACGGTGCCATGACCGGCCTCCTGAAAGCGCAGATCGACTGGATCCCGCTGGCCCAGGGCGCCGTGCGGCCCACGCAGGGCAAGACGCTGGCGCTGATGCAGGTGTGCGGCGGATCGCAGTCGTTCAATGCCGTCAACCAGATGCGCGTGCTGGGGCGCTGGATGCGCATGCTCACCATTCCCAACCAGTCCTCCGTGGCCAAGGCCTACCAGGAGTTTGGCGAGGACGACCGCATGAAGCCCTCGCCCTACTACGACCGGGTGGTCGATGTGGTGGAGGAACTGGTCAAGTTCACGCTGCTGACGCGCGACGTGGCGCCCTACCTCGTGGACCGCTACAGCGAACGCAAGGAGGCTGCGGCGCAGCTGTCGCGCCGCGTTGCGCTGCCAAGCCTGTGAGCGGCCGGGGCAGGGTTGCCTAGCGCAGCACCAGCACCGGCACCCGGCTCAGGCGCAGCAGCGCCGTCGTGGTGCTGCCCACGATGAGCTGGCGGATGCGCGCGTGGCCATAGGCTCCCATCACCAGCACGGCATTGCCCTGGGTCGCCAGCAGCTCGGGCAGCGCTTGTTCGGGATCGCCCTGCCGCAGCGCGGTCTGCACGGCAAAGCCGGCCGCTTGCAGCACCGACTGCGCCTCGTGCAGCTGCCGGTGCGCCTCGGGCGTGTCGGGCGCCACCATGGCCACCAGCGCCGGCAGGCCCTGCAGCAGCGGGCTGGCCGCGACCATGGTGATCATCTTGCGCGCAGTGGCGCTGCCGTCGAAGGCCAGCACGAAGCGCTCGGGCGCGGCAAACGGCGACACGGTGGCGACGAGCACCGGGCGTTTGATGCTGCGCACCACGCGTTCGACGTGGTGGCTGAGGTAGATCCTGCGCGGCGTGCTGGCGCGGTAGTGCTCGCCCAGCACCACGAGCCGCGTGCTGGCCTCCAGGCCCAGCAGGGTCTCGACCAGGTCGCCGTAGTGCATGCCTTCGGCGACGTGCGGCACGCCGGCGGCGCTGGCGCGCTCGCACGCGCTCTGCAGCAGATGGCGGCCGGCCTCGCGCTCGATCGCGCCGCGCTGCTCGTCCAGTGCGCTGAGCTGCTGCTGGAGCAGCTCCTGCGCGCCAAAGCCCAGCGCGCCGCTGTAATCGCCCACGGGCGGCATGGCCGCGGGCTCGTCGAGCACATGCAGCAGCTGCAGCGGCGCATTCAGCCGCAGCGCCGCCCATGCGGCCCAATCGACCACCGCAGCGGCGGCGGGCAGGGCATCGATGCAGGCACAGATCTGGTGGTTCATGGTCTCTCTCCTTGGCAGCGATGGCAGCACTGTACGCCGGCTGCGCCCTGTGCGGCCGGCGGGCGCGCCGCGCGCTGCGGTGGCGGGCCGGACGCCATTGGCGGCAGTGGCCACCGGTGCGAAAGGTTTTGGCCCAATAGGCCTTCAGCGCTTACCCATCCAGCGCCATGCGCTATCAATAATGCGGCATTCGAGCGCGCCATGCCTTGCCCTGCCAGCGTGCAAGGCTGCGCCGCTGCCGGCCCTGGCAGGACACGGGGTAAGCTCTCCGCGGGCGGCCCGCTCCCTGGCCGCCAGCCCCGAACCGCCTGTTTGCCATGACGCCCCCGCCGTTTACCGAAAAATCCCCGGACACCCGGCACACACCCGAAGCCCGTGCGGCCGCCGCCGCGCGCAGCACCTGGGTCAGTGTGGGCGTCAACCTGGTGCTGTCTGCGCTGCAGATTGCCGTGGGGGTGCTGGCCAAATCGCAGGCGCTGATCGCCGACGGCCTGCATTCGTTCTCCGACCTGGTGGCCGATTTTGTCGTGCTGTTTGCCAACCACCACGCGCACAAGGACCCCGACGAAGGCCACCCCTACGGCCACCAGCGCTTTGAGACCGCCGCGTCGCTGATGCTCGGGCTGGTGCTGCTGGGCGTGGGCGTGGGCATGGTCTGGTCGGCGGTGCTGAAGGTGCAGAACCCGGCCGCATTGCAGCAGGTGCATGTGGCGGCGCTGTGGGTGGCCCTGGCCACGCTGGTGCTCAAGGAGCTGCTGTTCCGCTACATGCTGCGGGTCGCCAAGCGCGTCAAGTCGAGCATGCTGGTGGCCAACGCATGGCATGCGCGCGCCGACGCCGCCTCGTCGCTCGTGGTGGCCATCGGCATTGCGGGCAACCTCGCGGGCTACACCATCCTGGACACCATCGCGGCGCTGATCGTGGGGCTGATGGTGGCGCGCACCGGCTGGCAGTTCGGCTGGAGCGCGCTGCACGACCTGATGGACAGCGCCGTGGACGCGAGCGAAGTGCAGGCCATCGGCCAGACGCTGCGCGAGACGCCCGGCGTGCGCGGCGTGCACGACGTGCGCACGCGCAAGATGGGCGACATGGTGGTGGTCGACGTGCACCTTGAAGTCGACGCCACGCTGAGCGTGGAGGCCGGCCACGCGATTGCCGTGGATGCCCGCGCGCGCGTCCTGCAGCGCCACCGCGTGCTCGATGTCATGACCCATGTGGACCCGTGGCGCCGGCCCGACCTGGACCACGCGCCGCAGCCGCTGCCGCCGCAGCCGGTGCCACTGGCGCAGCCCCCGCACCCCGCGCCCGCCGCGCGCCGCTGAAGTCGGCCGGTCAGGCGGGCCGCAGTTCCACCATCCGCGCGACCAGCGCCTGCGCCGCCACCGACAGGCTGCGGTCGCGCCGGCGCACCAGGTAAATCTGCCGCGTGAGCCCGGGCAGCGCCAGCGGCCGCGTCACGAGGCCGGGCTTCCCGAAGTGGAACAGCGTGAGCGCCGGCACCACGCTGATGCCCAGGCCCGCGCGCACCATGCCCATCACGGTGGCGAGCTGCTCCACCTCCATCAGCGTGTGCATGGCCTGCGGGTGGAACGCGGCCTCCAGGTACTGGCGCACGCTGCTGGTGCGCGCCAGGTGGATGAACGGCCATGCGGCCAGGTCGGCAGGGGCCAGCGTGCGTTGCCGCAGCAGCGGGTGGCCGCTGCGGCAGACCAGGTGAAAGTCGTCGGCGCAGAACGGCTCGGCCTGCAGTTCGGGCGTGTCCGCGCGGATCGCGGCGAGCGCAAAGTCGGCCTTGCCGGTGGCCACCTGCTCGATGCAGCGCTCGGACAGCACATCGGCAATCTCCAGTTCGACGCCCGGGTGCGCCGCGTGGTAGCCGGCCAGCACGCCGGGCAGCCAGCCCGCAGCGAGCGAGGGCAGCAACGCGATCGCCACGCGCCCGCGCTGGAGCGTGGCGGCGTCGCGCATGCGGGCCAGCGCGCTGTCGATCTCGGCGCGGATGCGGCGCGCCGCCTCCAGAAAGTTCTCTCCTTCGCCCGTCAGTGCCACATGGCGCGTACTGCGGTCGAACAGGCGCAGGCCCAGGCCGTCTTCGAGCGCGCGGATGAGGGCGCTGAAGGCCGGCTGCGACAGGTGGCACTGCACGGCCGCACGGGTGAAGCTGCGCTGTTCGGCCAGCGCGAGAAACGCGTCGACCTGCCGGGAAGAAATATTCATTTGAATTCCAGATGGATTGATCGCAACAATCAATTTCACAGAATAACCCGGTGCACCTACATTGGTGGCAGGAGACCTTATGGCGAACCCCCACAACTTGCTGATCGGCTGCGCGGCCGGATTTTCCGGCGACCGCACCGACGCCGCCGCACCGGTGGTGCAGGCGTTGATCGACAGCGGCCAGCCGGCCGTGCTGATCTTTGAGACGCTGGCCGAGCGCACGCTGGCGCTGGCCCAGCTGGCGCGCCGCGCCGACCCCGACGCCGGCTACGAGCCGCTGCTGGCAGACCTGCTGCGCCCGGTGCTGGCGCAGTGCCTGCAGCACGGCGTGCGCATCGTCAGCAACTTTGGCGCGGCCCACCCGCTGGGCGCGGCGCGGCGCATCCTGCAACTGGCGCGCGAGCTGGGCACGCGCCGCCCGCGCATCGCCGTGGTCCACGGCGACGACCTGAGCGGGCCGCAGCACCGCGCGCTGCTGCAGGAGGCCCTGGGCAGTGCCATGCCCACCGACCCCATCGTGAGCGCCAACGCCTACATCGGCGCCGAGGCCATTGCCGATGCGCTGCGCGCCGGCGCCGACATCGTCGTCTGCGGCCGCGTGGCCGACCCGGCGCTGGTGCTGGGCCCGGCGCTCGCGCACTTCAACTGGCCGCTGGACGACTGCGACCGGCTGGCGCGCGCCACCATGGCAGGCCACCTGCTCGAATGCGGCGCCCAGGTCACGGGCGGCTACTTTGCCGACCCCGGCTACAAGGACGTGCCGGGCCTCGCCCGGCTGGGCTACCCGCTGGCCGAGATCGATGAAAACGGCGACTGCACCGTCAGCAAGCCACCGGGCACCGGCGGGCGCATCGACGAGCGCACGGTCAAAGAGCAGTTGCTGTACGAGCTGCACGACCCGGCCGCCTACCTCACGCCCGACGTGGTGGCCGACATCACGCGGGCGCGCGTGCTGCGCGTGGGCGACACCCAGGTGCGCCTCGAAGGCGTGCGCGGCCACGCGCGCCCGGCCACGCTGAAGGTGAATGTGTGCTCTGAAACCGGCTGGTTTGCCGAGGGCGAGATTTCCTACGCCGGCGCGCGCGCCGAAGCCCGCGCCCGGCTTGCCGGCGAAGTGCTGCGCGAGCGCCTGCAGGGCCTGGGCCCGCTGCGCATCGATCTGATCGGCGTGACCAGCGTGTTCGGCGACGACGCCGGGCGCTGGCTCGCTGCGCCGGCGGGCGATGCCCGCGACGTGCGCCTGCGCGTGGCGCTGCAGCACCGCGACCACGCCAGCGCCCAGCGCCTGGTGCGCGAAACCACGGCACTGTACTGCTGCGGCCCTGCCGGCGGCGGCGGCGTGCGCACCGCCATGCGCCCGCGCCTGGGCACGGTGTCGTGCCTGGTGCCGCGCGCGGCCGTCGCCACCGGCTACCAGATGCTGGACTGAGCGCGAGAAAGAGACCATGAACACAGCCACCCTGACCGTGCCTCTGTACCGCCTGGCGCACAGCCGCACCGGCGACAAGGGCAACCGCTCCAACATCAGCGTGATCGCCTGGCACCCCGCGCTGTGGGACGTGCTGGTCGCGCAAGTCACCGAAGCCGCCGTGGCGCGCCAGTTCGCGCTGCGCCAGCCGAGCCGCGTGGCGCGCTACCTGCTGCCGAACCTGCAGGCGATGAACTTCGTGCTCGACGACGTGCTTGATGGCGGCGTCAACGACGCGCTCAACCTCGACAGCCACGGCAAGGCGCTCTCGTTCCTGCTGCTGGACCTGCGTGTCGAGGTGCCGGCCGCGCTGGCGCAGCACCTGGCCGGCCCGCCCTGAACCCTGGCCTCTTTTTCCCACCACCACCACCACCCTAGAAATACAGGAGACAACATTGAGCCCTCATTTCCCATCCCGCCGCCGCGCGCTGGCCCTCGCCACCTCTCTCACAGCCACCGCCCTGGGCCTGGCGCTGCCCGGCATGGCCGCCGCGCAGGCGCCGGCCTATCCGGCCAAGGCCATCACCTTCGTCGTGCCGTTTGCCGCCGGCAGCGCCACCGACCAGCTGGCGCGCGCCATCGGCCAGGCCGTCAGCGCCGAAACCAAACAGCCCGTGGTGATCGACAACAAGGCCGGCGCCAGCGGCATGATCGCCGCGCAGGCCGTGGCCAAGGCCCCGGCCGACGGCTACACGCTGCTCATCACCACCAACACCACGCACGCGGCCAACGAGCACCTGTACAAGAAGCTGTCCTACGACCCGGTCAAGGATTTCGCGCCGATCTCGGGCCTGGGCAAGGGCGGCCAGGTGCTGGTGGTGAACGCCGCCGCGCCCTACAAAAGCGTGGGCGAGCTGGTGGCCGCCGCCAAGAAGAACCCCGGCAAGCTCAGCTTCGGCAGCGGCAGCTCGTCGAGCCGCGTGGCGGGCGAAATGCTCAAGCAGCTCGCGGGCGTGGACATCCTGCATGTGCCCTACAAGAGCAATCCGCTCGCGATCACCGACCTGCTGGGCGGCCAGATCGACCTGATGATCACCGACACCTCGACCGGCGTGCCGCAGATCAAGGCCGGCAAGCTGCGCGCGCTCGGCTATTCCACGCACAAGCGCAGCGCGCAGTTGCCCGATGTGCCGACCATCGACGAAGCGGGCGTGAAGGGCTACGACATGGGCTACTGGTTCGCGGCCTACGCGCCGGCCGGCACACCCGCGCCCGTGGTGGCGCGGCTGAACGAGCTCATGGCCCGTGCCACGCAGAGCGCCGCCGCCAAGTCGTTCTTCGACATGGCCGGGTCCGAAGCCTGGACCACCACGCCCGAGGAGCTCGCCAAGTTCCAGGCGGCCGAGACCCAGAAGTGGGGCAAGGTCATCCAGGCGGCGGGCATCGTGGCCGAGTGACGGTCCGTGGCAGGCTCGGGCGAACAGGGCCTGGCTCTGGAGCCAAAAAGGCCTTCGGCGCTCGCGCAGCAAGCGTTGCAAGCTATCGATAGTGAAGCATCGCGCGGCGCCCGAGCGTGGTCGGGCGTGGGGGCTGCGACAATCTGATCCGTATTTTTTACCAAAATCTGGATCTGTACTGTTTTGGTGGTGCGCGTAGAGTCTGCGTGTTCCCCACGCCCCCTAATGAACCACCCATGATTGCTTTCTTGCGCACCACGCTGCGCCGTTTTCTGCCGCTGCTGCTGGGTTCTGCCTTGTGCGGGGGCGCGTTGGCCGCCCCTGCGGCTGCGCCTTCCGCGCCGGCCACCGCCGAACGGGCCGATGCGATGTCCACGCGCGTGCTGGCCTGCACCGCCTGCCACGGCAAAGAGGGCCGGGCCACGCCCGAGGGCTACTTCCCGCGCATCGCGGGCAAGCCGGCGGGTTACCTCTACCACCAGCTGCTCAATTTTCGCGACGGGCGACGCAGCTACCCGCCAATGGCCTACCTGATCGAGCACCTGACGGACGCCTACCTGCAGGAGATGGCGGACCACTTCGCCGCGCTCGAGGTGCCCTATGCCCCGCCGCCCGCGCCCCAGGCGCCGCCGGCCGCGCTCGAGCGCGGCCGCCTGCTGGTGCAGCAGGGCGACGAGGCGCGCCAGATTCCGGCCTGCGTGCAGTGCCACGGCCAGGCCATGACCGGCGTGAACCCGTTCATCCCGGGCCTGCTGGGCCTGCCGCGCGACTACCTCAACAGCCAGCTGGGCGCCTGGAAAACCGGCCAGCGCCACGCCCAGGCCCCCGACTGCATGGCGCAGATCGCGCGCCAGCTCACGCCCGACGACGTCAGTGCCGTCTCGGCCTGGCTGTCCGCCCAGCCCGTGCCGGGCGCTGGCAGGCCCGCTGCTGCCTTGCCGGCGCCGCTGCCGATGCGCTGCGGCGGCGTCGATGGCGCCGTGCTGGGAGCGGCACAATGAAGCGCGCGCTCTGGACCCTGGCCGCGCTCGCGGCCGTGCTGGTGGTGGCGGCGGCTGCCGTGGTGTCGCTGAACCTGAGCGGCGAAGACGCCTTGCCGGCGACGCCGCAGGCGTTCACATCGACCCCTGAATTGGTAGCGCGCGGCGCCTATCTGGCACGGGCCGGCAACTGCATGGGCTGCCACACCCCGCAGGGCGGCGCACCCTATGCGGGCGGGCGCGGCATCGATACGCCGTTCGGCGTGGTCCACACCTCCAACCTCACGCCCGACGCCGCCACCGGCATCGGCAACTGGTCGGCGGCCGAGTTCTGGCGCGCCCTGCACAACGGCCGCTCCAAGGACGGGCGCCTGCTGTACCCCGCGTTCCCGTACCCCAACTACACGCAGGTCACGCGGCCGGATTCTGACGCCATGTATGCCTACCTGCGCAGCCTGCCGGCCGTGGCGCAGGCGAACCGGCCGCACGCGCTGCGCTTTCCGTACAACACGCAGGCGGCGCTGGCGGGCTGGCGGGCGCTGTTCTTCACGCCGGGCACGGCCGTGCAGGAGCCCGCGTCCGATCCGGCCCAGTCGCTCGACTGGAACCGCGGCGCCTACCTGGTCAACGGCCTGGGACACTGCGCCGCCTGCCACACGCCGCGCAACGCCCTAGGCGCCAGCAGCGAGGCGCGCGCCTTTGGCGGCGGCCTGATCCCGGTGCAGAACTGGTATGCGCCCGCGCTCAACGCCGCCGCCGAGGCCGGCGTGGCGCAGTGGCCGCTGGAACACGTGGTGGCGCTGCTGAAAACCGGCGTGGCGCCGCACGGCTCGGCCCTCGGGCCCATGGCCGAGGTGGTCTTCAACAGCACGCAGTATCTGACCGACGCCGACGCACGCGCCATGGCGGTGTACCTGCAGGCGCTGCCGCAGCAAGAGAGCGTGGCCGTGGCCGCGCCGGCAGCGCCGGCCGCCACGCTCGAGCGCGGCGCCAAGGTCTACGAGCAGCAGTGCGCCCAGTGCCACGGCGACCGCGGCCAGGGCAAGCCCGGCGCCTTCCCGGCGCTGGCCGGCAACCGCGCGGTGGCGCTGGCCGATCCGACCAATGTGCTGCGCGTGGTGCTGCAGGGCGGCTACCTGCCGGCCACGGCGGGCAACCCGCGACCGCACGGCATGCCGCCGTTCATGCAGGTGCTGCGCGACGACGATGTGGCGGCCGTCACCTCGTTCGTGCGCCAGTCCTGGGGCAACCAGGCCTCCGGGGTCGCTACCATCGACGCTTATCGCGTCCGAGAGCGGCGCGGTCCCTGAGTCCCTTACCTGCCATGAACCACCCCTCGCCGGCGCCCGCTACCGAGTCCTCCGCAACCCCGCCCGCCGCCTGGTGGGTGGTGTGCCTGTGCGCCAACTGGTGCGGCGTGTGCCGCGACTACCGCGCGCTGTTCGACGCCCTCGCGCAGGCCCACCCCGGGGCGCGCTTTGTCTGGGTCGACGTGGAAGACGAGGAAGACCTGGCGGGGGACCTGGACGTGGAAACCTTTCCCACGCTGCTGATCGCCGACGGCCAGCAGGCGCGGTTCCTCGGGCCGCTGCTGCCCCAGGCCCCGGTGCTGGCCCGCCTGCTGGCCAGCCTGCAGGACGCGCCGCCGCCCCCGTCGGCCGTGTCGGCACAGGCCCAGGCCGTGTTCGAGCGCGTGCGCGCCGCCCACGCGCAGTGAGCCGGGGTCCCGCGCAGCGTGCGCGGGCCGCTGGCTGGCCCGGCCATCCACTCCTTTTTTGATAGCCTCTTGCGCTTACCCGATAAGGGTTAGAGGCGTATTTCACTGAATTCCATGCAAGACACGCCCTGGTTCGACCTGCCTTCGCTGCAGCCGCAGTGCGACAGCGGCGCCTGGCAGCGCGGCCTGGCGCTGCAGCGCGGCGGCCAGGTGCTGGGTGTGGATGTGGCGCCGCTGCGCGACCGGTGGCTGCTGCAAGGCCAGGTGCAGGACACACGGCGCCAGCCCCACAGCGTGTCGATCGAGCTGTCTCTGCGGGACGACGGCACGGTGGACTCTTTCGACGGCGACTGCTGCTGTCCGGTGGCGCGCCAGTGCAAGCACACCGTGGCCGTGCTCGCAGAGGCGGCAGAGGGGCGGTGGCAGGGCTTCGAGCACCTGCCCGCCGCCGCGCTGCGCCAGACGCTGCAGGCGCGCAGCGCCGAGGCCGAGCGAGGGGAAGCCGAAGCGTGCCTGCTGCGCTGGTTCGACGCCCTGGACCAGGTCTGCGGGCAGAGCGGCGCGCCGCGGCCGGGCACCGCGCGCCGCGGTGGCCCCGGCGAGCGGCCGCCCGAGCAGTACCTGTACCTGCTGACGGCCATCGGTGCGCCGCGCAGCGCGCCGCAGCTGCAGCTCGAAGCCGTGCTCTCGCGTCCCCAGGCCACGGGCGGATGGTCCAAGCCCCAGCGCATCCGCACCCCGCCCGGCAAGGGCCAGGCCGCTTACGACCGCGCCAGCGAGGCCGACCGCCAGGTGCTGCAGCTGTTGCGCGCACTGAGCCTGGCGCAGGGCGCTTATTACTCCGCCCACCACGCTGCACCCTGCGCCGTGGTCGATGGCGCGGTGGGCGTGCAGGCGCTGCAGCAGGCCGCCGGCACCGGGCGCCTGTTTGCCGACGTGCAAGGGGCCGCCCTCGGTGCGCCACTGCAGTGGGGGCAGGCGCTGGCGCCGGCCTGGCATTGGCACGAAGAGCCCGCCAGCGCCCCCGGCCGCGAGAGCGCGTGGACGCTGCGCGCCAACCTGGCCAGTGCCACAGCGACGCTCTGCCACCACAGCCCGCCGTTGTACCTGGATGCGGCGCGCGGCCGGTGCGGCCCGGTGCAGGGTGATGGCCTGGCGCCCGCGCAGCTGGAAGTGCTGCTCCAGGCGCCGTCGTTCACCGCGTCGGCGCTGCACAAGCACCAGGCCGGCCTGCTGCAGCGCCTGGGCCCCGTGCCGCTGCCGCCGGCGCTGCACGGCGCCGCGCGGCTCACCGGCATTGCGCCCGTGGCGCGCCTGCACCTGTCGCCCACGCCGGCCGGCGAGGTGCCCGCCAAAGGCCTCATCACGGCGCAGCTGCGCTTTGACTACCACGGCTGCGTCGGCTGGTGGTCGGACCAGCCGCTTTCGCTGCTGGTGGACGGCCCCACCGGGCCCGTGCTGCTGCAGCGCGATGGTCCGGCCGAACAGGGCGCCATCGACCGACTGCAGGGCCTGGGGCTGCAGGGCAGCGAAGGGGGCGGCTTCGGCATCCCCGGGGCCCAGCCCCAGCATGCCTGGATGCACTGGGCCGACCACGGCTTCGAGGCGCTGCGCGCCGCCGGGTTTGCGCTCACGCTGGACGCCGATCTCGACGGCTGGATCGCGCATGCCCAGGGGCCGGACGTGCAGCTGCAACCGGCCGGCGGCGCGGCCGCGGGGGCAGGGCTCTCGCCCTGGTTCGATCTGTCGCTCGGCATGGAGGTCGGCGGCCAGCGCCACAACATCCTGCCGTCGCTGCCCGAGCTGATTTCGGCGGCCGCTGCGCAGCCGCCCGATCCGGTCACCGGCTTGCCGACGCTGCCGCCCTTCGTCTATCTGCGCACGCCCGGTCGCGGGGGCTTTGTGCGCCTGGCCACCGACGCCTTGCAGCCCTGGATGGCCGCGCTGCTCGACCTGGTGGGCGAGAGGGCGCACGACTTCGCCGGAGACAGCCTCCGGCTCTCGCGCCTGGACGCATTGCGCGTGAGCGCTGCGTTGGGCGAGGGCGCCGTGTGGCAGGGCGCGGCAGGGTTGCGCGCCCTGGTCCAGCAGCTCAAGGGGCAGGGCACATTGCCCGAGGTGCCGGTGCCCGCCAGCGTGCAGGCCGAACTGCGCCCATACCAGCGCCAGGGCCTGAACTGGCTCCAGTTCCTGCGCGCCCACGGCCTCGCCGGCATCCTGGCCGACGACATGGGCCTGGGCAAGACGCTGCAGACGCTGGCGCACATCCAGGTCGAGAAGGACGCAGGTCGCCTCACGCACCCGGCGCTGGTCATCGCGCCCGTCAGCCTGCTGGGCAACTGGCAGCGCGAGGCCGCGCGCTTTTGCCCGCAGCTGCGCTGCCTGGTGCTGCATGGCAAGGAGCGCCACGCCGTGGCCGAGTCGATGGCGGCGCACGACATCGTGATCGCGCCGTATTCGCTGCTACAGCGCGACCGCGCGCGCTGGCTGGCCGCGCGGTGGCACCTCGTGGTGCTCGACGAGGCGCAGCACATCAAGAACGCCAGCACGCACGCCGCACAGGTGGCGGGCCAGCTGCAGGCACAGCACCGCCTGTGCCTGTCGGGTACGCCCATGGAAAACCATCTGGGCGAGGTCTGGAGCCTGTTCCATTTCCTGATGCCGGGCTTTCTCGGCAGCCAGAAGCGCTTTGGCGAATGGTTTCGCACGCCGATCGAAAAGCAGGGCGACACCGGGCGCCTGGCGCAGCTGCGCGCCCGCACCGCGCCGTTCATGCTGCGCCGCAGCAAAGCACTGGTGGCGAGCGAGCTGCCGCCCAAGGTTGAAACCGTGGTGCGCGTGGCGCTGTCGGGCGCGCAGGCCGACCTCTACGAAACGATTCGCCTGGGGACCGAAAAAACCGTGCGCGAGGCGCTGGCGAGGGAAGGCCTGGCGAAGTCGCAGATCACCATCCTGGACGCCTTGCTCAGACTGCGCCAGGTGTGCTGCGACCCGCAACTGGTGCCGCTGGAGGCCGCAAAAAAGGTGAAGGCCTCGGCCAAGCTGGAGCAGTTGATGGAGCTGCTGCCCGGCATGCTGGCCGAGGGGCGGCGCATTCTGCTGTTCTCGCAGTTCACCAGCATGCTCGCGCTGATCGAGGCCGAGCTCAGAAAGCGCCAGCTGCCCTGGGCCAAACTCACCGGGCAGAGCCAGCGCCGCGACCAGACCATCGAGCGTTTCACCCGCGGCGAGGTGCCGCTGTTCCTCATCAGTCTCAAGGCCGGGGGCGTGGGCCTGAACCTGCCGCAGGCCGACACCGTGATCCACTACGACCCGTGGTGGAACCCCGCCGCCGAGCAGCAGGCCACCGACCGGGCCCACCGCATCGGCCAGGCGCAGAGCGTGTGGGTGCTCAAGCTGGTGGCGCAGGACACGCTCGAGGAGCGCATTCTGGCGCTGCAGGAGCGCAAGGCGCAGCTGGCGGGCAGCCTCTACGGCGGGCACGAAGGGCGCCAAGAACCGCTTTTTAGCGAGGGCGACCTCGTCGAGCTGCTCAAGCCGCTATCGAGTTCATAGTTGTCTTCCCAGGTGAAGAAAGGGCCGGACGGCTTTTTGGCATGAAATCTGGCTTGCGGGTTCGCGCCTGTGCCCCATGCTGCGAAACAAGGCAGGATCTTTGCAAATCAACGCGTTGCAGGCTACAATACCGTCCTCACGACCAAACGGGCGGGTACCCACCGCCCGTTTTTTTTGGTCGTTTGCTTTTGGAGCTCGAAGCCTCAGGGGTTATCGGGTTTTTTGTATTTCCGGGATTGAATAGATACACGTGGCACTGCAGCAAATCGTTGAGCAAACCGTGACAGGACTGGGTTATGACCTGGTGGAGATTGAGCGCTCCGCCGGTGGCCTGCTGCGCATCACCATCGATTGGCCGTGGCAGGCGCCTGCCGAGGGCGCGGGCGCAGTGCCCGAGCAGTACGTGACCGTGGAAGACTGCGAGAAAGTCACGCGCCAGCTGCAGTTTGCGCTCGAAGTCGACGGCGTCGACTACAAGCGGCTGGAGGTGTCTTCGCCCGGGATTGATCGGCCTTTGCGCCACGAGCAGGATTTTGTGCGTTTTGAGGGCTCGGTGATCGATCTCGCGCTCAAGGCGCCCATGGGGGTTGCCGCTGCCGGTCAGGTCAGCGCGAACCGCAAGAAATTTCGAGGCACGCTCGAGCGTGCCGAAGCCGGTGGTTGGCAAATCGTCTGGAGCGACGAGCCAGCGCCCAAACCTGGTCAAAGAGTGAGCAAGAAGCGGGTGCCAGCCCCCCTGCAGGTGCTGGGCTTCGTGCTCGGCGAGCTGCGGGAGGCGCGGCTGGCGCCAATCGTTGATTTCAAGGGGCGGGGGGCAAAGTCCGAGCCGTTGCCGGATTGAGCTGCTGGATGTTGTGGTGGGCTGGGGCCGCAGGGCCGCGGCCGCCGGATGATAGAAACAGGAGAGTCGTCGCATGAATCGCGAATTGTTGATGTTGGTAGATGCCATTTCACGCGAAAAGAACGTTGAGCGCGATGTGGTGCTGGGCGCTGTGGAGCTGGCTTTGGCGCAAGCCACCAAGAAGCTGTACCAGGGCGAGGTCGACATTCGCGTGTCCGTCGACCGTGACAGTGGAAATTACGAAACCTTCCGCCGCTGGCTGGTGGTGCCGGACGATGCCGGCCTGCAGAACCCCGAAGCCGAAGAGCTGCTGATGGATGCGCGCGAGCGCATTGCCGACATCGAAGTCGGCGAATACATCGAAGAAGCCATCGAGTCCGTGCCGATCGGCCGCATCGGCGCCATGGCGGCCAAGCAGGTCATCCTGCAGAAAATCCGCGATGCCGAGCGCGAGATGCTGCTCAACGACTTCATGTCGCGCGGCGAAAGGATCTTCACCGGCACCGTCAAGCGCATGGACAAGGGCGACCTGATCGTCGAGTCGGGCCGCGTCGAAGGCCGCCTGCGCCGCAGCGAGATGATTCCCAAGGAAAACCTGCGCAACGGCGACCGGGTTCGCGCCATGATCATGGACGTGGACCTGACGCTGCGCGGCGCGCCCATCATCCTGTCGCGCTCAGCGCCCGAGTTCATGGTCGAGCTGTTCCGCCACGAGGTGCCCGAGATCGAACAGGGCCTGCTCGAGATCAAGAGCTGCGCTCGCGACCCGGGCAGCCGCGCCAAGATTGCCGTGCTTTCGCACGACCGCCGCGTCGACCCCATCGGCACCTGCGTGGGTGTGCGCGGCACGCGTGTCAACGCCGTCACCACCGAGCTGGCCGGCGAGCGCGTGGACATCGTGCTGTGGTCCGAGGACCCGGCGCAGTTCGTGATCGGTGCGCTGGCGCCGGCGAATGTGTCCTCCATCGTCGTGGATGAAGAAAAGCACGCCATGGACGTGGTCGTGGACGAAGAGAACCTGGCCATCGCCATTGGCCGTGGCGGGCAGAACGTGCGCCTGGCTTCCGACCTTACGGGGTGGAAAATCAACATCATGGATGCCGCCGAGTCGGCCCAGAAGCAGGCCGACGAGACCGATACGGCACGCCGCCTGTTCATGGAAAAGCTCGACGTGGACCAGGAAATTGCCGACATCCTGATTGCCGAGGGCTTCGAAAGCCTCGAAGAGGTGGCCTACGTGCCGTTGCAGGAAATGCTGGACATCGAGAGCTTCGACGAGGACACCGTGAACGAGTTGCGCGCCCGTGCCAAGGACGTACTGCTGACCATGGAAATCGCCCGCGAAGACAGCGTCGAAAGCGTTTCGCAGGACCTGCGCGATCTCGAGGGCGTCACGCCCGAACTGATTGCCAAGCTCGCCGAAGGTGGCGTGCACACGCGTGATGATCTGGCCGATTTGGCCATTGATGAGCTGACCGACCTGACCGGCCAGTCCGCAGAAGATGCCACCGCCTTGATTTTGAAGGCGCGCGAACATTGGTTCGCAGCAGGGCAAGAGTAAGGTCAGGGAGGTACGAACCACATATGTCCAGTATTACTGTCGCCGAGTTCGCTAGTGAACTCAAAAAAACCCCCGAAATCCTGCTCGAACAGCTCAAGTCTGCCGGAGTGGTCAAGGCTGCCTCGTCCGATCCGTTGACCGAGTCTGACAAGCAAAAACTGCTTGCGCACCTGCAGGCCAGCCATGGCGGCGGGTCCGGGGATCGCAAGAAAATCACGCTGGTGAAGAAGTCCACCAGCGAGATCAAGCAGGCCGATGCCTCGGGCAAGGCGCGCACTATCCAGGTGGAAGTGCGCAAAAAGCGCACCTTCGTCAAACGTGACGACGGCGCTGACGCTCCCGTGGGGGACGACGACGCTGCCGATTCCGTGCAGGCACAGGAAGCGGCGCATGCGGCGGAGAACAAGGAGCTGGCCCGCCGCGAGGAAGAAGCGCGCCGCCAGGCCGAGCTGATCAGCCGCCAGGAAACTGAACTGGCCGAGCAGCGCAGCGAGCGCGAAGACCGCGAACGCCGCGAACGCGAAGCCGCTGAGCGCGCTGCTGCCTACGCTGCCCAGGAAGCCGAGAAAAAGGCCCAGGCTTCTGCGGTCAAGCAGGAAGCCAGCCGCGAGCAGGCTGCGGAAGCCGCCGCCCGCGCCGCCGCGCAGGCCGAGGCCCGCGAGAAGGCCGAAGCCGAATCCCGCGCCCGTGCGCAGGAAGAGGCCGCACGTGCGTCCGACCTCGAAGAGCGCCGCCGCAAGGCCCTGGCCGAGGCGGCTGCCATCCGCACCATGATGGCGACGCCCAAGAAGGTCATGGTTGCCAAGAAGCCCGAAGAGCCCAAACCCGTGCCGCGCGCGGTCACCGGCGACGCCAAGAAGGGTACGCTGCACAAGCCTGCCGTGACCCCGGGCGCGCGCACCGGCACCGCTGCGGCGCCCGCCGCTGGCGCAGGCAAGGAAGTCAAGTCGGCCAAGCTCTCGTCGAGCTGGGCGGGCGATCCGGCCAAGAAAAAGGGCATTCCAACCCGTGGCGACACCGGTGGTGGTGCCAACCGCAGCAGCGCCTGGCGCGGCGGACCCCGCGGTGGCGGTGGCCGCCGTGGCAACGACCGCGATCGGGGCGGCTCGCTCTCCATGCACCAGGCTCCGGTGGAGGCGCGCATCATCGAAGTGCACGTGCCCGAAACCATCACGGTGTCTGAGCTCGCACACAAGATGTCGATCAAGGCATCCGAAGTCATCAAGGCGCTCATGAAGATGGGCCAGATGGTCACCATCAACCAGCCGTTGGACCAGGACACCGCGATGATCGTCGTGGAAGAAATGGGCCACAAGGCGCTGGTCGCTGCGCTGGACGATCCTGAGGCCTTTGCCCAGCACGAAACCGCGCAGCAAGACGTCGAGTTTCTGCCGCGCGCTCCTGTCGTCACCGTCATGGGCCACGTCGACCACGGCAAGACCTCGCTGCTGGACTACATCCGCCGCGCCAAGGTGGCGCCGGGCGAAGCCGGCGGCATCACGCAGCACATTGGCGCCTACCACGTCAAAACGCCGCGCGGCATGGTGTCGTTCCTCGACACCCCCGGCCACGAAGCCTTCACGGCCATGCGTGCCCGGGGCGCGCAGGCCACCGACATCGTCATCCTGGTGGTGGCGGCCGACGACGGCGTGATGCCGCAGACCAAGGAAGCCATCAAGCACGCCAAGGCGGCGGGTGTGCCCATCGTGGTCGCCATCACCAAGTCCGACAAGCCCGAGGCCAACCCCGACCGCGTCAAGCAGGAGCTGGTGGTCGAAGAGGTGGTGCCCGAGGAATACGGCGGCGACTCGCCCTTCGTTCCGGTGTCGTCCAAGACGGGCGCTGGCATCGACACCCTGCTCGAGCAGGTGCTGCTGCAGGCTGAAGTGCTGGAACTCAAGGCGCCGGTCGACTCCATGGCCAAGGGCCTGGTCATCGAAGCCCAGCTCGACAAGGGCCGCGGCCCGGTCGCCACGGTGCTGGTGCAGTCCGGCACGCTCAAGGTGGGCGACGTGGTGCTGGCCGGCCAGACCTTTGGCCGCGTGCGCGCCATGCTGGATGAAAACGGCAAGGTCACCAAGACGGCCGGTCCATCGATCCCGGTGGAAATCCAGGGCCTCACCGAAGTGCCGCAGGCCGGCGACGAGTTCATGGTGCTGTCCGACGAGCGCCGTGCGCGCGAAATCGCGACCTACCGTGCCGGCAAGTTCCGCAACACCAAGCTGGCACGCCAGCAGGCGGCCAAGCTCGAGAACATGTTTGCCGACATGACGGCGGGCGAGGTCAAGCACTTGCCCATCATCGTCAAGGCCGACGTGCAGGGCTCACAGGAAGCGCTGTCGCAGTCGCTGCTCAAGCTCTCGACCGACGAGGTCAAGGTGCAGCTGGTGTACGCCGGCGTGGGCGGCATCAGCGAGTCCGACATCAACCTGGCGATCGCCTCCAAGGCCATCGTCATCGGCTTCAACGTGCGCGCCGATGCCGGTGCGCGCAAGCTGGCCGAGAACAACGATGTCGACCTGCACTACTACAGCATCATCTACGACGCCGTGGACGAGCTGAAGGTGGCGATGTCCGGCATGCTCGCTCCCGAGCAGCGCGAGGAAGTCATCGGCACGGCCGAGATCCGCACCGTGTTCGTGGCGACCAAGATCGGCACCATTGCCGGCAGCTACATCACCTCGGGCCATGTCACGCGCAATGCCAAGTTCCGCTTGCTGCGCGACAACGTGGTCGTCTACACCGGAGAGATCGACTCGCTCAAGCGCCTCAAGGACGACGTGCGCGAGGTCAAGGAAGGCTTCGAGTGCGGTATCAAGCTCAAGAACTACAACGACATCAAGGAAAATGACCAGTTGGAGTTCTTCGAGATCAAGGAAATCGCGCGGACCCTCTAAGCCATGGCAGCCAAAAAGTCTTCCACGCCCAACCGCGCCTTCAAGGTGGCCGACCAGATCCAGCGCGATCTGACGGAACTGATCGCGCGCGAGTTGAAAGACCCGCGCGTGGGCATGGTGACGCTGCAGGCCGTCGAGGTCACACCCGACTATGCCCATGCCAAGGTGTTCTTCAGCCTGCTCACGGGGGACCCGCAGCAGACGCAGGACGCCTTGAACCAGGCGGCAGGCTTCCTGCGCAACGGCCTGTTCAAGCGCCTGCACATCCACACAGTGCCAACGCTGCACTTCGTGTTCGACCGCACCACCGAGCGTGCGGCCGACATGAATGCGCTCATCGCGCAGGCCGTGGCGTCGCGTTCCAAGGAAGAGTAGTCCATGAACGCGCCCCGCACCCGGGTGCAGCGGCGCCCTGTGCATGGGGTGTTGCTGCTCGACAAACCGCTCGGATTTTCCAGCAACGATGCCTTGCAAAAGGCCAAGTGGCTGCTGCGCGCCGAAAAGGCCGGGCACACCGGCACGCTCGACCCGCTGGCCACCGGCGTCTTGCCGCTGTGCTTTGGCGCCGCGACCAAGTTCAGCCAGCTGCAGCTCGATGCCCCCAAGACCTATGAAGCCATCGCGCGCCTGGGCGTGACGACGACGACGGGCGACGCCGAGGGCGAGGTGCTGCGCGAGTGCGCGGTCGATGCGGCCATGCTGGCGCCCGAGCGCCTGGCACAGGTGCAGCGCCAGTTCACCGGCCCGATCCGGCAGGTTCCGCCGATGTACAGCGCGCTCAAGAAAGACGGCAAGGCCTTGTACGAATACGCGCGTGCAGGCGTCGAGGTCGAGCGCGCCGCGCGCGACGTCGAGATTCATGCATTGAATGTGGCTCTAGCGCTTGATGGGCAAGCGCAGCCAGCTATCAAAATAATAGTTACATGCAGCAAAGGTACCTATATCCGCACGCTCGGCGAAGACATCGGAGCGGCACTCGGCTGTGGCGCCCACCTGACCTTTTTGCGCCGCATTGACACCGGGGGCCTCGGCATCGAGCGCTGCGTCAAGCTCGCCGACTTCGAGGCCATGGACGAGGCCGAGCGCCTGGCCTGCCTGCTGCCCCCCGAGGCGCTGCTGGCCGGCCATCGCCATGTCACGCTGGGGGGCGAAGATGCAGGCCGCTTCCTGTCGGGTCTGCGCCGGCGCGGCAGCTGGCCTGACGCCCCGGCGGTGGCCGTGTTCGGCGATGCGCCGCGCGCCTTGCTGGGCGTGGCCCACACGGCGGCCGGCGAACTGATTCCGGACCGTCTGCTGAGCCCGATCGAAATTCAACAAATCCTGGAAAGTACGCCGGCCACCGTTGCCGCCGGCATTTTGGAAACACCATGAGCAAACAAATCCGCAATATCGCCATCATCGCCCACGTTGACCATGGCAAGACCACGATGGTCGACCAGCTGCTGCGCCAGTCTGGCACCTTTGCCACCCACGAAAAAGTGGTCGACACCGTGATGGACAACAACGCCATCGAACGCGAGCGCGGCATCACCATCCTGGCCAAGAACTGCGCCGTGAGCTGGGAAGGCACGCACATCAACATTCTCGACACCCCCGGCCACGCCGACTTTGGCGGTGAAGTGGAGCGCGCGCTGTCCATGGTCGATGGCGTGGTGCTGCTGATCGACGCGCAAGAAGGCCCTATGCCGCAAACGCGTTTCGTGACCAAGAAGGCGCTGGCCCTGGGTCTGAAGCCGATTTTGGTGGTGAACAAGGTGGACAAGCCCGGTGCGCGTCCTGATTACGTGGTCAATGCCGCGTTTGACTTGTTTGACAAGCTGGGCGCGACCGATGAACAACTGGACTTCCCCGTCGTGTATGCCTCGGGCATCAATGGCTGGAGCTCGCTCACCGAAGGTGCGCCCGGCGAACAGTGGGGCTCTGACATGTCGGCGCTGTTCAACACCATCCTGAGCCACGTGCCTGTGGTCAAGGGCGATCCCAATGCACCGCTGCAACTGCAGATTTCGGCGCTGGACTATTCGACTTTTGTCGGCCGCATTGGCGTGGGCCGCATCACGGCGGGCACCATCAAGCCCAACATGGACGTGCTGGTCATGGAAGGCCCGGACGGCAAGTCGTTCAAAGGCCGCATCAACCAGGTGCTGCAGTTCCAGGGCATTGACCGCGTGCAAGTGCAGGAAGCCGGCCCGAGCGACATCGTGCTGATCAACGGCATTGCCGAACTGGGCATGGGCGTGACCGTGACCGATCCGCAAAACCCGGCTCCGCTGCCCATGCTCAAGATCGACGAGCCGACCCTGACCATGAACTTCTGCGTGAACACCAGCCCCCTGGCCGGTCGCGAAGGCAAGTTCGTCACCAGCCGCCAGATCTGGGATCGCCTGCAGCGCGAACTGCGCAGCAACGTAGCGCTGCGTGTCAAGGAAACCGACGAAGACGGTATCTTTGAAGTCATGGGCCGGGGCGAACTGCACCTGACCATCTTGCTCGAAGAAATGCGCCGCGAAGGCTACGAACTGGCGGTGTCCAAGCCGCGCGTGGTGTTCCGCGAGATCGACGGGGAAAAATGCGAGCCCATCGAACTGGTGACCGCCGACATCGAAGAGCAGCACCAAGGCGGCGTGATGCAGGCCCTGGGCGAGCGCAAGGGCGAACTGGTGAACATGGAGCCCGATGGCCGCGGCCGTGTGCGCCTGGAGTACCGCATTCCGGCGCGTGGCCTGATCGGCTTCACCAACGAGTTCCTGAACCTGACGCGTGGTTCCGGCCTGATCTCGAACATCTTCGACAGCTACGAGCCGTACAAGGGCGAAATCGCGGGCCGGAAGAACGGCGTGCTGATTTCCATGGACGACGGTGAAATCTTCACCTATGCCCTGGGCAAGCTCGACGACCGCGGCCGCATGTTCGTGCGCGCCAACGACCCAGTCTACGAAGGCATGATCGTCGGCATCCACAGCCGCGACAACGACCTGATCGTCAACGCCACGCGCACCAAGCAGCTGACGAACTTCCGTGTCTCGGGCAAGGAAGACGCCATCAAGATCACGCCACCGATCGACCTGACGCTGGAATATGGCGTCGAGTTCGTGGAAGACGACGAGCTGGTCGAAATCACGCCCAAGTCGATCCGCCTGCGCAAGCGCTTCCTCACGGAAGGCGAGCGCAAGCGCGCTGGCCGCTGATAGCGCCGGCCCGGACCGCCAAGGTCTGGCCCCCTAGCCACCGCACTGCGGTGGCTTTTTTTTGCCTGCGCGCGCCGCTGTCGCGTGCGGTATCGCACTGCGTGCCGCCCGCGCGCGACAATGCCGGGTTACCCGATGAATTTTTGACAAAGGAATGATCAATGACGCAGATGGTGGCTGAAGTCGTGACCGAGGTGCGCGGCCAGGTGGGTTTCATCACGCTCAACCGCCCGCGCGCGCTCAATGCGCTGTCGCTGGGCATGGTGCGTGACCTGATGGCGGCGCTGCTGGCCTGGCAGGACGACGCGTCCGTGCAGGCGGTGGCGATCCGCGGCAGCAACAAGGAGGGCCCGTTCGGTGCTTTCTGCGCCGGCGGGGACATCCGCTTCCTGCACCAGGCGGGCAGCCAGGGCAACCCGCAGATCGAGGACTTCTTCAGCGAGGAGTACGCGCTCAACCACCTGATCCACAACTACCGGAAGCCCTACATCGCGTTCATGGACGGCATCGTCATGGGTGGCGGCATGGGCATCAGCCAGGGCGCTGCGCTGCGCATCGTCACCGAGCGCACCAAGATGGCCATGCCCGAGACGGCGATTGGCCTGTTTCCCGATGTCGGCGGCGGCTATTTCCTCTCGCGCTGCCCGGGGCACGTCGGCGAGTGGCTGGCGCTCACCGGCGACGCCATTGGCGCCGGCGATGCCATCGCCTTCGGCCTGGCCGATGGCTGCCTGGCCGTCGACCAGCAGGCGCCGCTGTGGGATGCGCTGGGCACGCAGGCGTTTGCCGATGGCGCGGCAGTGAAGGCCTTTGCTGCTTCTCAATTGGTAGCTGTCAGCGCAGACACAGCAAGCGTTAGAGGTCAAATTGATCAATATTTTTCTCTGGACAGCGTGGCCGCCATCGTGGCCGCGCTCGAAGCCGCGGACAGCGATTGGGCGCGCGCCACGGCGGCCACGCTGCGCAAGCGCTCGCCGCTGATGTTGCACGTGGTGCTCGAGCAGGTGCGCCGCGCCCGTGGCATGGGCCTGGCCGATGACCTGCGCATGGAGCGCGACATGGTGCGCCACTGCTTCTACCTGCGCCCTGGCGCGAGTGAAACGGTGGAAGGCATCCGCGCTTTGGCGGTGGACAAGGACCACGCGCCGCGGTGGAATCCGGCGCGCATCGAAGAGGTGCAGCCTGCGCTGGTGGCATCGTTTTTCGACAGCCCCTGGCCTGCCCATGCGCACCCGCTGGCGGCGCTGCGCTGACCGGCCATAGCGCAACGGCGCCCGCCTGCGCCGCGGTCCATCACAGTTGCCGGTGCACGGCCCTCGCCAACTGCAGTAGCGCGGCGCGTGGCAGCGGCCCGCTCAGCGCGTAGCCAAAGCCCTGCTCGGTCCAGTAAAAGCCCGGAACGGGCCCTTCGTCCGTGAAGCGAAAGGCTGTCGGTGCCGTTCCCGGCACGGCGCCCAGGTAGAGGGTGATGCGCTGGCCCGTGCGGTCCTGGTACATGAACTGCGCACGGGCCCCCGCGTCACCGGGCAGCAGGCGCCCGCCGACCAGCTCATAGCCCTCGGCGCTCAGCACCGGCAGCTTGAGCGGGCGCTCCAGCCGTTTGGATAGCCATTGCACCAGATGCGCTTGCTGGTCTGCGGCCACTTCGACGGGGTGGCGTTGTTCGGGCTGGTACACGGCGTAGGCCAGCGCGGCCTGGTGCGCGAAGCCCTGGATCGGTGCCGGTGCGCTGGCCAGCGTGCCTTGGGCGCCCGGCGGCCAGGCGCTGCGGCCGAGCCAGCCCAGCGCAAACGCAAGCAAGACCGAGGCCGCCATGCCACCCCAGCGCCACCATTGGCTTTGCCGCGCTGCGGCGTGATCGACCTGGGCTGCGAGGGCCTGTAGCGCGCCGGGCACGGGTGCACCCAACAGCTCAAGGCGCAGGGCGCGCAGCTGCTGGCGCTGGCGCTGCCAGTCGCCGGCCTGGGCGTGGGCCTGCGGGGCCTGCGCCAGCCGGGCGCTCAGTGCCGCGGCCTCGGCGGGGGCCATTCGTCCGTCCGCATAGGCGTGCAGATCTTGCTCGTCGAAAGAGGAGGTAGGGCGGGGGACTTGCATGGTTGCGGTGTTTACTTGAGGCGGTGCAGAAAAGGCGCTGCGTGCGGCGGTTCACTGGCCTGCGTTGCCATGAGTTCGCGCAGCCGCGCCCGGGCGCGCGACAGCCGCGACATCACGGTGCCCACCGGGATCGCCAGCACCCGGGCAGCGTCTTCGTAGGCCATGTCTTCCAGCGTGACCAGCAACAGCACGGCGCGCTGCTCGGGCGGCAGGCGCTGCAGGCAGCGCTCCAGGTCGATGGCCTCGTCGCGCCCCTCGGCGGGGGCCTGCAGGCTGTCCTGCACGTCTTCCAGTGCCACGGCGATGTGGGGCGCCTGGGCGCGCCGCTGGTTGAGGTAGAGGTGGTGCATCAGCGTGAACAGCCAGGCACGCAGGTCACTGCCGGTGCGCCACAGCAGCCACTTGCGGCAGGCGCGCTCGAGCGTGTCCTGCACCAGGTCGTCGGCGGCCCAGGCGTCTCCCGTGAGCACGCGCGCATAGCGGCGCAGCCCCGGCAGGTGCTCGGCAACCTGGGCACGGTTCATGCCGGTCCGCGTCAGGGTTTGGCAGCGTGCCAGACTTGGTTCATGCCGTCGCCCGTCATGTCGCCGGCCTTGCCATCCTTGGACCAGTAATAGAGCGGCTTGCCCTTGTAGGTCACCTGTGGCGTTCCGTCATCGCGCTGGATCATGCCGTAGTCGGCGCCACCGGGCGTGGGCAGTGACGTGAGCGGCGGCCAGTTGGTCGCGCAAGGGCCATTGCAGGTCGATTTGCCGGCCGTGTCGCGGTCCAGGGTGTAAAGGGTCATGCCGTTGGGGCCGACCAGCACACCGTTCATGGTCTGGAGCTGGGCCTGGGCCGCGGAATAACCCGTGGCCAGTGCCGCGAAGACGAGCAGGGATGAGAGTTTTTTCATGGATCACTCCAACAAAAGTGCAGGCATGGGGAAAAGCCCCCATGCATCTGGACAAACACCTTTGCAAAGCGCTTTATTCCATGGCACGCCGCCCGAGCGCCCCAAATTAGCGGTGGCGGCTTTTCATGGCGCGCTCCACTTCGCGCTTGCCTTCGCGATCCTTGATGGTGTCGCGCTTGTCGTGCTCGGCCTTGCCCTTGGCCAGCGCGATTTCGCATTTCACGCGGCCATCCTTCCAGTGCAGGTTCAGGGGCACCAGGGTGTAGCCCTTTTGCTCCACCTTGATGATCAGGTGCTTGATCTGCTCCTTGTGCAGCAAGAGTTTCTTGGTGCGCACCGCGTCGGGGTTGACGTGGGTGGAAGCGGTCTTGAGCGGGTTGATCTGGCAGCCGATCAGAAACAGCTCGCCATTGCGTATCACCACATAGCCATCGGTCAGCTGCACCTTGCCTTCACGCAGCGCCTTGACTTCCCACCCCTCCAGCACCATGCCAGCTTCGTGGCGTTCTTCGAAGAAGTAGTTGTAGGCCGCTTTCTTGTTGTCGGCAATGCGGGAGGAGGTTTGGGGTTTCTTGGCCATCAGGAATAAGTGCGGTGCCAGCCGGGAGGTAAAAGGCCTCCCTACAATTGCAGGCGTCGCGCATCCGCGATTCTAGTTTCTCTGGCCAGCGCAGCCGCTTTGCATGCCCTGGCCTCTCGCTCTGCGCATTGACATGAAAACCGTAAGCAAGTCCGTATTGATCTGGTACAGCCCCGAAGAGATGTTTTCCCTGGTGACGGGGGTCGAGCAGTACCCGCAGTTTCTGCCCTGGTGCGACCATGCACGGGTGTTGGAAGAGGACGCGGGCGGCATGCTGGCCGAGGTCGGCATCGCCATCAGCGGCATCCGCCAGACCTTCGTGACGCGCAATACGCACGAGCCGGGACGGCGTGTGCAGATGCACCTGGTGAAGGGTCCGTTTTCGCGGCTCGATGGCGACTGGCACTTCCATGGCGTGGGCGATGGCAGCCAACGGGCCTGCCGGGTCGAACTGCAGCTCAACTACGGTTTTGACAATGCGACGCTGGCCAGGCTGGTCGGGCCGGTGTTTGACCGCATCGCCGGCACCATGGTCGACGCCTTCGTCAAGCGCGCCGAAAAAGTTTATGGCTGAGCCTGCTTCGGCACCCGCCGGACAGATGTGCGTCACCGTGGTGGCTTCGGTGAGACCGGGATCTGCCGTCGAGTGGACGGGGTTCTTGCCGCAAGGCGCTACGGTGGCCGACGCCCTGGCGGCCAGCGGTTTGGCCGACACCGCGCCTGAGCTGTTTGTGCCCGTGCCCCTGTGCGGGGTCTGGGGACGGGTGGTGGACCCGGCGCAGGTGCTGCGCGACCAGGACCGTGTGGAGCTGTACCGCCCGCTGACGGTCGACCCCAAGGTGGCACGGCGTGAGCGCTTCGCACGCCAGGGTGCCCGCACCACAGGCCTTTTTGCGCGCCAGAGGCCGGGCGGAAAGTCGGGCTACTGAGGACGGGGGGCACGCCCGCTGCCGCGATGGCGCCTAGCGCTTGCAGTCCGACGCGATGATGCCCTCGATGCGCCGGGTTTCTGCGGCCCGCCCTGCCTCGTCCAGAAACACCAGCTCGCCCTGGGCATTGGTCTGGCGCAGAAGCTTGCCGGAGTCAAAAGTGGCCTTGGCCTGTTTTGCGCGGCTGCAGTTGTCGGCGCGCAGGGCCGCAAGCTTGTCTTCCTCTGCCTTCTTTTTGGCGGCTTCGGCTGCCTCGGCCTGGATTTTCTTCTCTTCGAGTTCCTTGTCCTTGCCTGGGGCGCGTGCCGCATCGCGGGGAGCGAGTGCAGAAGCCGCCGCCGGCTCGGCTGCGGCAAGTGCCGGCGCAGGTGTGCCCGCAGGCTGCTTCAGAACGCTTTTGGCCGGGATGTCGGGCGGGGGTGCGCGGTCGCTGAAGACCTTGCGGCCGTCCTTGTCGATCCACTGCCACTGCGCCACGGCGCCCACCGACCAGGTGCAGGCCAGTGCAAGCAGAAAAAGTTTGGGCATTTTCATGGGCGCGAGTGTAGCTTTGCCCGCGGCACCAGCAGGAAGTGTTGCGGCGGGTACAATCCTTTTTTTGGAGCTTTCTCATGCGCCTTCTTGGAAAAGCGCTGACCTTCGACGATGTGTTGTTGGTGCCAGCGTACTCCCAGGTCCTGCCCAAGGACACTTCTCTTGCGACACGGTTTTCCCGCAACATCACCCTGAATTTGCCTTTGGTGTCCGCTGCCATGGACACCGTCACCGAAGCGCGCCTGGCGATCGCTATTGCGCAAGAGGGCGGCATCGGCATCATCCACAAGAACCTCACCGCGCAAGAGCAGGCCGCCGAGGTGGCCAAGGTCAAGCGCCACGAGTCGGGTGTGGTGAACGACCCCGTGGTCATCACCCCCGAGCACACCGTGCTGCAGGTGCTGGAGCTGTCCGAAAACCTCGGCATCTCGGGCTTTCCGGTCTGCGATGGCGGCAAGGTGGTCGGCATCGTGACCAGCCGCGACCTGCGGTTCGAGACGCGCTACGACGTCAAGGTCAGCCGCATCATGACGCCGCGCGAAAAGCTCATCACCGTCAACGAAAAGGACGGCACCACGCCAGCCGAGGCCAAGGCGTTGCTCAACAAGCACAAGCTCGAACGCATCCTGGTCGTGAACGACGCCTTTGAACTCAAGGGCCTGATCACCGTCAAGGACATCAACAAGCAAACCACCTTCCCCAACGCCGCGCGCGACGCCTCTGGCCGCCTGCGCGTGGGCGCCGCGGTGGGCGTGGGCGCCGGCACGGAAGAGCGCGTGGAGCTGCTGGTCAAGGCCGGAGTCGATGCCATCGTGGTGGACACCGCCCATGGCCACAGCCACGGCGTGATCGAGCGCGTGCGCTGGGTCAAGCACAACTACCCGCAGGTCGATGTGGTGGGTGGCAACATTGCTACGGGCGCCGCAGCGCTGGCGCTGGTCGAGGCCGGTGCCGATGCCGTCAAAGTGGGCATTGGCCCGGGCTCCATTTGCACCACGCGCATCGTGGCCGGCGTCGGCGTACCGCAGATCATGGCCATCGACAACGTGGCCACCGCGCTCAAGGGCACGGGCGTGCCGCTGATTGCCGACGGCGGCATCCGCTTCTCGGGCGACATCGCCAAGGCACTGGCCGCCGGCGCCTCGACCATCATGATGGGTGGCATGTTTGCCGGCACCGAAGAGGCCCCGGGCGAGGTCATCCTGTACCAGGGCCGCAGCTACAAGAGCTACCGCGGAATGGGATCGATCGGTGCCATGCAGCAGGGCTCGGCCGACCGCTACTTCCAGGAAGCCACCACCGGCAACCCGAACGCGGACAAGCTGGTGCCCGAGGGCATCGAAGGCCGCGTGCCCTACAAGGGCTCGATGGTGTCGATCGTTTTCCAGATGGCGGGTGGCGTGCGCGCTGCCATGGGCTACTGCGGTTGCGCATCGATCCCGGAGATGAACGACCGGGCCGAGTTCGTCGAAATCACCACGGCCGGCATCCGCGAGAGCCACGTGCACGACGTGCAGATCACCAAAGAAGCGCCCAACTACCGCGCCGACTGACCTCTGTGCCACCCCAGGCCCGAACCCACGCAACGCGGTGTTCGGGCCTTCGCCTTTCTCACCGCCATGCAACACTCCAAAATCCTCATCCTCGACTTCGGCTCCCAGGTCACGCAACTCATCGCACGGCGCGTGCGCGAGGCCCATGTGTACTGCGAAGTCCACCCCTGCGACGTGACCGATGCGTGGGTGCGTGATTACGCCGCCGACGGCACGCTCAAGGGCGTGATCCTGTCGGGCAGCCACGCCAGCGTGTACGAGGACTCCACGGACAAGGCGCCGCAGGCGGTGTTCGAGCTGGGCGTGCCGGTGCTGGGCATCTGCTATGGCATGCAGACCATGGCGCACCAGCTCGGCGGCAAGGTCGAAGGCGGCCACCAGCGTGAATTCGGTTTTGCGGCCGTGCGCGCGCACGGCCACACGGCCTTGCTCCAGGACATCGCCGACTTCACCACGGCCGAAGGCCATGGCATGCTCAACGTGTGGATGAGCCATGGCGACAAGGTGACCGCGCTGCCCCCGGGCTTCAAGCTCATGGCCAGCACGGAAAGCTGCCCGATCGCCGGCATGGCCGACGAAGCGCGCCATTTCTATGGCGTGCAGTTCCACCCCGAGGTCACGCACACGCAACGAGGCCAGGCCCTGCTGGAGCGCTTTGTGCTGGGCATCTGCGGCGCGACCCCGGACTGGGTGATGCGCGACCACATTGCCGAAGCGGTGGAACTGATCCGCAAGCAGGTGGGCGACGAGGAAGTCATCCTGGGTCTGTCCGGCGGCGTGGATTCGTCGGTGGCGGCAGCCCTGATCCACCGTGCCATCGGCGACCAGCTGACCTGTGTGTTTGTCGACCACGGCCTGCTGCGCCTGAACGAGGGCAACATGGTGATGGACATGTTCGTCGGCAAGCTGCACGCCAAGGTGATCCGCGTCGATGCGAGCGAGCTGTTCCTGGGCAAGCTGGCCGGCGTGTCCGACCCCGAGGCCAAGCGCAAGATCATCGGCGGCGAGTTCATCACCGTGTTCAAGCAGGAAGCTGCCAAGCTCACCAGTGCCGGTGCCAAAGGCGCCAAGTGGCTGGCGCAAGGCACCATCTACCCGGACGTGATCGAGTCCGGCGGCTCGGGCGCCAAGAAGGCCGTCACCATCAAGAGCCACCACAACGTCGGCGGCCTGCCCGAGCAGCTGGGCCTGAAGCTGCTCGAACCGCTGCGCGACCTGTTCAAGGACGAAGTGCGCGAGCTGGGCGTGGCGCTGGGCCTGCCGCCCGCAATGGTCTACCGCCACCCGTTCCCAGGCCCCGGCCTGGGCGTGCGCATTCTGGGCGAAGTCAAGAAGGAATATGCCGACCTGCTGCGCCGCGCGGACGCGATTTTCATCGAGGAACTGCGCAACTTCAAGGACGAAGCCACGGGCAAGAGCTGGTACGAGCTGACCAGCCAGGCGTTCACGGTGTTCCTGCCGGTCAAGAGCGTGGGCGTGATGGGCGATGGCCGTACCTACGACTACGTGGTCGCGCTGCGCGCCGTGCAGACCAGCGACTTCATGACGGCCGACTGGGCCGAACTGCCGTATGCGCTGCTCAAGAAGGTGTCGGGCCGCATCATCAACGAAGTGCGCGGCATCAACCGCGTGACCTACGACGTCAGCAGCAAGCCGCCAGCGACGATCGAGTGGGAGTGATCCTGCAATAGGAATTCACTGGAAATTACGGGAATAAAAACCCGCACAAGCCCGCGCCAATGCGGGCTTTTTTCATTTTTACGTGGAAATATAAGGAACAGGGCGCACCATCAATAAGCGTATCTTGCATGGTTTTATTTTTGGTGCGGAGAAGCGAGATGCCATCAATACTGGCTTAGGACGCCCAAGCCAGCAGGGTCTTGCGTCGGATGAGGGTGGCAGGTTGTGTAGTGGTTGGCTGCTATCGCTCCATAACTCATTCCGATGGAGGCAGGCAGGCGCGAAAATGGCGGTTTAGAAAATGAGTTTCCCTGTGAATCAACCTGTTGCCCATACCGAATTGCTTGCCACTTTCAAGAGGGCGAAGGTAGAGGCTGCTCATAAACAAGGCCTCATCAAAACAGTTGCAGCCAAGGGGCCGAAGGCAATTCAAGCGGCGGTCGATACGGCAGCCAAGGCGGCAAAGCGCAGGGATGCGTATGCGGCAAAGCTCGCCCAGCTAGGGGTGGATCTGAAGGATTGAGTGGTTTATTACCCGCACGCCAGAGAGCCATCGAGCCGCTTTTGATGCTGGCGCTGCAGCTGAGGCAGGGCAGCAGTTCGGGTTTGGAGGCTAAATGGTTCTGTGGCTTGCCCGTGGGTCCGTAAGAAAAGCCTGTCCCACGCCTGTGGGCGTGAGTTGTGGGCAGTGGGTGAGTGGGTGGCAGGCATCTCAGTGGACAGGGGGTGACGCGCAGGTACCCTTGCTGGGTGGCGTCCTACAGCCCAGCGCCGGGCTTTGCCCTACCTTTTGGCTATTCCACTGCGGAGGCTGCGATGAGCGACGACCTAACCAAGACCGGCAACGACCGCAAACGGATCAGCCTGGAGCAGCCCTACGAGGTCCGCGACTGGACCGAGTCGCTGGGCGTGACCGAGCAGGAGCTGCGCGCCGCGGTCCAGGCGTTGGGGCATTCTGCCGACGCGGTGCGGCAGTACCTGCAGTCGCGCACATAACGGTCTGCAGCAGCCCTGCGGCGCCCCATGAACATCCTCGTCGGCACTGCGTCGTGGACCGACAAGACGCTGCTGGACTCGGGCAAGTTCTACCCGCCCGAGGCCAAATCGGCCGAGTCCCGGCTGCGCTACTACGCCTCCCAGTTCCCGGTGGTCGAGGTCGACAGCAGCTACTACGCGATCCCCAATGGCGCCAACGCCCAGCTGTGGGCCGAGCGCACGCCCGACCACTTCCTGTTCAACGTCAAGGCGTTTCGGCTGCTGACAGGGCACCAGACGCCGCCCTCGGCGCTGCACAAGGATCTGCGCGAGGCGCTGCCGACAGCGCTGAGCGACAAGAAGACGCTCTACTACCGCGACGTGCCCGAGCCGGTGCTCGACGAAATCTGGCGCCGCTTCCTCGAGGCCCTGGCCCCGCTCGAGCACAGCGGCAAGCTCGGCGCTGTGCTGTTCCAGTTCGCGCCCTGGCTCATCAACAACCGCGATGGCGAGGCCCACCTGCGCGAGTGCGCAGCCCGCATGGGCGAGCGGCAAATGGCCGTGGAGTTTCGCAACAAGACCTGGCTCGACGAGCGGCACCGCGCAGGCACGCTTGAACTCGAGCGCGAGCTGGGCGTGGCCCATGTGATCGTCGATTCGCCCGAGGTCGACACGGCCAACCGGGTGCCGGCCGTCTGGGACATCACGAGCACGCGCCTGGCGATCCTGCGCCTGCACGGGCGCAACCGCGAAAAGTGGAATGTGAAGGGACCGGCCGCCTCGGACCGCTTCAACTACGACTACTCGACAGAAGAGCTGCAAGAGCTGCTGCTCGAAATCCGGCGCATCGCGCGCCGGGTGGAGATGATGCAGATCATCTTCAACAACAACTACGGAGACCAGGGCCAGCGCAATGCGGCCGAGCTGATGGCGCTGCTGTGATTCGGGCGCAAAGCCGAAATTCAGCGTTCCGCGTCGTTCTCCTGCTTGCCGGTGATTGCAGAGTCAAGCAGTTCAATCACGGCGGACAGAACGAAGCTGGCCAAGCCCACATGCCCTGCCACGTACTACGTGATCGAGACGATGACGCATGAAACCGAACAAAGATGAGTAAGCCTCAGCTGTCACCTTCAGTCACTCGGGCGTTCAGAACCATTGCGGAAAGTCTGGCCTACCGTGGATGAGCTGCGCTGTGAACGTGGAAGCAGCACCGGGCGAAGGCAGGCCCTGTGCGGGAAGCGGGGCCGGCAGAGGCGTGAAGATCAGCACCTCAATCTGAACTGCTGATCTCGCGCTTTCCGCTCACGTCTGACCCAGTCGAGGTCGTAGTACCGGCTGCCTGCCCGGCCCATGCTGTCGAGCATCTTCACGCGCTCATCGAGCGCGGAGCATTCGGCCGTGCGGTTCGGCATGTGCTGACGCTGCGGAGCTGGGGCTGCGGGTGGAGGGTTGGCGAGGGCTTGGGCCTGGTCGCGCTGGTACTGGGCATGCCGCACTTGCTCGTCCCAACCCATGTTCGATGGCACGCTCTCGGTGCGCTCGATAAAGGCATTGTGTTGATGGCAGTGCGCACTTGACCAAACATGCCGCCGCCGTGGCTTTGGCAGAGGTAAATGGTCTTGGTGCCGCTGCCATTTTGTCCGCCCTCGACGCGAACGGGCGCTGACGTTTCTACCGCGCGACCGCCTTTGCAAGCTTCCTGGCTGTAGGTATTGCCGCAGCGGTAGACCTGGGCCGCAGCGCTTCACGAAAGCGCCAGGAACGCTACAGGGATGAGGGCGCGCAGGGCGCCCACCCATTTATTTGCGGCGCCCGCCAACGTACTTGCCACCCTTGCCGCTTTTGCCAGAACCACCTACACGCTTGCTGCTTTTGCGGTTGGCCGCCTCGAAAGAGGCAGGGGTGGAGGCAGAGGTTAGGCTCATGCCTGCAGCGACTTTCGCTGGCAGGGGAGCTGCATGCACCATGCTGGCCATGCCGAGTGCGATTGCGAAGAGTGCAGTTTTCATGTGGTCTCCAGTGATTGTGACGACATGTTGCGCGGCGAGGCTTGCAGCGGCCTTGCGCGTTTACCCCGTTATGGACTCATCGCACCTTCGCTCCCGGTAGAAGCACCATAGGCAATGCGCCATAGCTGATCGGGTGCCCTGCGCGTGCATCGGCTGAGTTCTCTTGCCGATGCGCCCAAGCCGTTCTGGAGTCCGCGTCGTACACCAGGTGGAAGATGTGGATGGCACGCGCTTGGTTCGCGCCGACTGCTGGCGCGTCATTTCGCAAACACTGGCCCGGCGATGACATACACGGCGCCTTGAGCGCAGCGCATATATGCGCGTACCCCCGATCTTTGCCCACGGCCCGCTGTTCCGCTTTCGGTTCTGCGCACCCTGTTGGTCAGGCTGAGCAACTGGGCCATCGCGGCCGGCGTCGGCATCTCGCCGGCTCGCGCCATGTGGCCGCGCGAGTAGCCCCAAGCCCTTGTAGGCGCTCAGTTCAGCATGCTCGGCTTGGGCAGCCGAGCGTCGGCAAAGCACTTGTCCGTACGCTACTCATCAGCATCCAGCTACGCCAGCTCACAGCTGACACGTTCCACGCCCCGATCGGGCGGCTCATCGAAACCCGCCTCAAGCCCGTGTTTGCGCATGAAAGCCAGCATGCGCCCGTTGACGTCCAGCACGTCGCCGTAGAGGTGGCGCAAGCCGGCAGCGCGTGCGCTGTCCATGAGGGTGGTCATCAGCTGGCTCGCCACCCCCGAGCCCTGCCATCCGTCGAGCACGCTCAACGCCAGCTCGGCGCTGCCGCGTTCAGGGTCTACGACGAACCAGCCCGCCTCACCGATGATTTCCTCGCCGTGGGCGCCCCAGATGCAGGCCACCCAGGCCGCATGCCGGATGCCGTCGGCGTTGACCAGATAGGCCACCAGCTTGGGCGGGGCGCCGTTGATGCCCCCGTGGAAGCGGTTGCGCCGCGACGGCACGCTCAGCCCCAGCAGAAAGCCTTGCATGGTCTGGGCATCCTCCGTGCGCACACGGCGGACGAAAACTGCGGGTCGCGTTGGTTGTGGCACGGTGAAGCACTCCGGTGGGGTTCACAACTTACGCATCAGACCGAGCAAGGTCACGTCATCGTGTGGTTCGAACGCGCCGACGTGCGCAGCCAGCTGCGTGCGCACGCCGTCGATCATTTCCTGGGCGGAGCCAGCGGGGCGGCCAAGCGCATGCCCCAGTGCCTCTTCGCCAAACGGCCCCGATGCGCCGCGTGCCTCGGTCGCGCCATCGGTGTACAGGAGCAGCCTGGCGCCTGGCTGCAGTGTCATGGTCTGCACTGTGCAGCGCTTGCCTGCCACTAGCCCCACCGCCGGTCCCGTGGTCTCGAGCCGCGCCGCGGTGCCGCCTTCTGCCTGCTGGACAAACGGCGCTTCATGGCCGGCATTGAGGTAGTGCATGCGCCCGCTGGCGGGCTCCAGAAGTGCGAAGAACACCGTGGCGAACATGTTCTCGTGCCCGTGCACGGTGGCGATGTAGTCATTGGCAAAAGCCACGCTGCGCACGAGCGTCCCGGGAAGCGTTTCCCCGAGCGTCGCCTGACAGGCCATGGCCCGCAGCAGAGTGCGGATCAGCGCCATGTAGAGCGCCGCACCCACGCCTTTGTCGCACACATCGGCGACCACGAGAGCGAGCGCGCCTGCGGGCAGCGAATAGGCATCGTAGAAGTCGCCGCCGACCTGTCGGGCCGGCGTACAGCTGGCGCCCAGTGACCATCCTGCCACGCTCGGCAGTTCGGCAGGCAGGAAGCCTTGTTGGATCCGCTGGCCGATCTGCAACTCGCGGGAGAGTGCCTGCAGCAAGTGGCTCTTGTGGTCCTGCAGGCGTTTCTTGGCCAGCGATGATTCGATGCGTGCCTGCAGCACCACGGGGTTGAAAGGCTTGGGGAGGTAGTCGTCGGCCCCCAGCTCCAGGCAACGCACCACGCTTTCGCTCTCGTCGATGGCCGAGACCATCACCACGGGCAGCTGCGCCGACACGGGGTCGGCGCGGATGCGCCGCAGGGTTTCGTAGCCGTCCATCTCGGGCATGGTGATGTCCAGCAGCACCAGGTCCCAGGCCTGCTGCTGCAGCTGTTCGAGTGCATCGCGTCCGTTGACGGCGATGCCCGCCTCGTGGCCCAGGCGTTGGACGCGGCGCGCCAGGAGGTCGCGATTGAGCTCCAGATCGTCGACCACCAGGATGCGCATCGGGCGCTCCAGCTGTTCCGTCGGCGTGGGCGTTAGCTTGGACAGCATGTGTGCGTCCCGCGGGGTGTCGGCCGTGCCCTCAGGCCGCGGCAGGTTCAAGGCGTTCGCGGTGGGCATCGAGCAGGGCGCGCAGGTAGGGCAGTTGCTGCAGGGCCGCTTGCTCACCCTCTTCGATGATGTAGGGCACCTTGTCGGTGTCGAACAGGCGCACGCGCTGCTTGAACTGCGGCAGGATCAGGATCATCTCGGAATGGTGTGCTGCGCTGTGAAAGGCCAAGCGCGACTTTTGCAAATTGTTCGCGAGGATTGCGCTGAGCTGGGCCGCAAAACGTCCCGCACTGCGGATACTCTCTTGGTAGGGGCTCTCGAAACCCACCGCGACGATCACGCGGCTGCCGTTCTTCATCGCCACGCTGATCGGCAGCGGGTCGGACATGTAGCCATCGATCAGAACCCGGCCGTCCAGCTTCACGGGCCGAAACGCCAGGGGCAGCGACACGCTGGCGCGGAGCGCATCGACCAGGTCGCCGCGCACGATGTCGACCAGCTCACCATTCATGAAGTCGGTGGCCGTGATGTGCAGCGGAATTGGCGTGTCCTCGATGCGCTGCTGCCCGAAGACGTCGCGAAAGGCCGAGAGCATCGGGCCATCGTCACGCAAGCCAAAACTGTCCGACCGAAAGCCGAAGAGCCGGGGTGCGAGCAGGCGCAGAAAGCCCATGCGGCTGCGTTTGGCGGTCAGCTTGCGGGTCCAGGTGCGCAGCGTGACGTCCGTCATCCTGGCGGTGTCGAAGCCGAGGGCTACCCCGGCCGCGAACAGGGCGCCGCCACTGCAGCCGACCACGCGATCGATGCCGATGCCTGCGTCGGTGAGCGCCTTGACCACGCCGATGGCGGCAGCGCATTTGACGCTGCCGAGCCAATCACCAGCGTGACCGCAGGACCCTGAACCGGTGCGCGTTTCATGCGGCCTCCGTGAAGCTCTCCACCGCGCGGTGCACGTTGGGAAAGATGTTGAGGATGCTGATAAAGCCGGCTATCTCGAGCACCCGTTGGACCTGGGGCTGCACCGCGGCCATGCGCAGGTCGCCGCCGGCGAGCCGGCAGTTTTTAACGGTGCCAAGCAGGGACCGGAGGCCGGCGCTGCTGGTGTAGTTCACCAGCGAGAAATCGGCCACCAGACGGACATTGCCCTGAGAGATCGACTCCGCAAAGCGCTGGGTCAATTCATCGGCGCTGAGACTGTCCACGCTGCCTGTGATGGCCAGGATGGAAATCGTGTCGTGTTGGGTGATGGTGATCTGCATGGTCTTGCTCCAGGGGTCAGTGGGGTGCGGGTGGCCCCAGGTATTTTTCGATGGTGAAAACGTTGCCGCGCAGGGGGTGGCGCTGGTAGTGCTGGCGGTTCGAGAGTTGGCGGATCAGGTGCACACCCAAGCCGCCCAGCGTACGCGCCTCGATGGCAGCGTTGGCGTCCACCGGTTCGACCGACAGCGGGTCGAACGGCCGGCCCAGGTCCTCCAGCGTCAACACGATGCGGCGTGGACCGCCCCGGTGCACGATCCTGATCTCCAGCGTCAGCGGGCCGCTTTGGCCTGCGGGGTAGGCGTAGTGCATGACATTGACGCAGGCCTCTTCGACGATCAACTGCAGGTCGTGGCACGCCGGCTCGCCGATTCCCTCGCGACGGCACATCGTGGCCACCAGGGCCTGCAACGCCGGCAGGCTGGCGAGATCGGCGCCACACGCGATGCGATCGATCGCGCCAGCGGGTGGGGAGCGCTGGGCCGTCATGCGCTGCGCTCCGGGGGTATGCCTGGCGCCGCCCGGAGTGCCTCTTCTGGGGACGTACCGAGCTGCCGCAAACGGACCGGCTGGGGCAGCCAGACGGTGAAGCATGAGCCCGCGCCGGGTGTACTGGCCACGCCGATGTCTCCGCCCATCAGGCGGCACAGGCGGCGGCTGATCGCCAATCCCAGGCCGCTGCCGCCAAAGGCCCGGGTGGTGCCCTCATCGGCCTGCAGAAAGGGCTGAAACAGCCGGCTGATCTCGTCGGGGCTCAGGCCGATGCCGGTGTCTTCGACGTCGAAACGCACCTCCGGCACGCCGGGTTGCCGCTCGCGCATGGACGCGCGCAGCTGCACGCTCCCCTGGGCCGTGAACTTGGCCGCGTTGGACACCAGCGCGATCAGCACCTGCCGCAGGCGCAGCGCATCCCCATGGACCAGCGCCAGACCCGGCTGCACGTCGACCTGCATGCGATTTCCGTTGGCGGTCAGCAGCGGCTGCGCGGCGGCTTCGATGGACGACAGCAGACCGCGCAGGTCGCAGTCCTCGAGGTGGAGCTGGACCTTGTGAGCGTCCAGCCGGGTCAGGTCCAGCACGGCGTTGATCATCGACAGCAAATCCTTTGCCGCATGCTGGATGTGGCCCAGGTCCGTGCGGGCTTCGGGGGAGGCGCAGTCTGCCAGTTCTTCTTCGAGCAGTTCGGCATAGCCGAGCACGGCATTGAGCGGCGTTCGCAGCTCATGGCTCATATTCGCCAGAAAGGCGCTTTTGGCCTTGTTGGCCAGTTCCGCCTCCTGTCGCGCCTGTTCGAGGTGCACGGCCTGGGCCTCGATCTCGCGATTGCGCTCCTGCAAGGCCGCACGCGTCCTCGCGGTGCGCAGCGATTCGGCGTAGATCGCATGGCCGAAGAGCGACAGGTAGAGCGCCGCGGCCACGGCCGACAACGCAATGGTCAGCAACGAGGTGTCGGGACGGACCTCGAAGCCTGTCGCGGCGGCACCCGTTGCAAGGCCCATCCCCATGGCGATCAGGCCACGCAACGCATGGCGACCGCCGCCGGAGCCGAGGTTCGATGCATGCATGGCGCCCCCCAGCGCGACGATGATCCAGAGATTGAGGCCCGAGAGCCCGCCGTAGATTCCTATCAGGAAAGAGTCGATCAGCAAGGCGCGCATCTCGCTGCGCCGGCTGTCAACGGCACGACAGCTCAGCCAGTACGCGACATGCGGCCACGTCAGCATGACCAACCCCGCCCACCACAGCGCGGGTGGCGGCTGCGTGGTGAAGACCGAGCCGAGCAGCAGGCCAGCGGCCACATGGGCGCCAATGCGCACCGGGTAATTCACGCGCACCCCGCCGTACAGGCGCCGTGGCGTGGCCGAGCCTCCGTTGGCCGTGTGCGGTGCACCGGGCACAGGGTCGACGCCCGTCGCCGCACGCATGCGGGGCAGCGCTGTCATAGCAGGCTCTCGATCTTCGCCAGCAAGCGCTCGAATTCGATCGGCTTGGTGTCGAAGTCGTCGCAGCCTGCGTCCAGGGCGCGCTGGCGGTCCCCTTCCATGGCATGCGCGGTGAGAGCGATCACCGGGATTTCGCACAAGTCCGGGTTCGCCTTCAGGCGGCGCGTGGCCTCCCAGCCGTCCATGAACGGCAGGCTCATGTCCATCAGGATCAGCGCGGGGATGGCGCTCGCCGCAGCGCTCAGCGCCTGGGGGCCGTCGAAGGCCATCACCACCTCGTAGCCGCGCCGCCGCAGCCGCCGCGACAGCATGTCCCGGTTGAGATCGTTGTCTTCGACCAGCAGGATCTTGGGCATGTCAGTCCACGGCTGCGTGTTCGGCGAGGGGCAACTGCGCGAGCACCGCCGCGCGAAACTGGCTGCCCTTGCCCCACGTGCTGATGGCAGTCACGTCGCCGCCCAGCAGGCGACACAGACGGCGGCTAATGGCCAATCCCAGGCCCGTACCGCCATACTTTCGCGTGGTCTCGGCGTCAGCCTGCACGAAGGGTTGGAAAAGCCGGCCCAGCTGGGAGGGGGTCATGCCGATACCGGTGTCCGTGACCTCGAACACCACCATGGGGCGACCGCCCGCGTCGATTCCGGCAGTGGTTTCGATCGAAATGCTGCCATCGCTGGTGAACTTCGACGCGTTCGATACCAGGTTGATCAGCACCTGGCGCAGCTTCGTCAAGTCGGACTGCACCGGGTCCAGGCCCTGCGCGCAATGCACCTGCAGGCGGTTGCGGTTGACGGCAAGAAGGGGCTGGGTGGTCGAGACCACCTGGTCCAGCAGTTCGGCCAGTTGAAAAGACTCGACATGCAATTCGATCTTGCCCGCTTCAATTTTCGAGAGGTCGAGCACATCGTTGATCATTTGCAGCAGATGCCGCGCCGCCCCCTTGATGCGGCCCAGGTCGGCGAGTGCGGTGCCCGGTTCGCCGCGCTCCGCGAAGTCTTCCTCCAGCATCTCGGTATAGCCGATGACGGCATTGAGCGGCGTGCGCAGTTCATGGCTCATGTTGGCCAGGAAGGCGCTCTTGGTGAGGTTGGCGGCCTCTGCCAGCTCACGGGCCCGCTCGGCAAGCACACGGGCCTGTTCGAGATCCGCCTTCTGTTGCTCGATGACCTGGTTGCGCGCGTGGACTTCGCGCTTGGCGCCAATGGCTTGGCGCGTCTGGAAGTGAGACGCCAGGCCGAACCCGGTCGTGTAGGCAATGACAGCGAGCGCCGTCATGGCGTGTGCCAGCGGTGGGACCGGCAACACGTCGAACCCGGCATGGAGTCCCGTGACCAGGATCCCGAGCAGGAAGCACGCGACGCCGATCCAGCCCTGGCGCCGCCCGCCGATGCTCAGGTTGGCGGCGTTGATGGCGGTGAAGGACACCACGCCGATCCACAGATCGAGGCCGGTCAGCAGCGTGAACGCGCCCAGCAGGAAGGAGTCGATCAGCAAGTTCCGCTGCTCGGCGGCTTTGCTGTCGCGTGCACGGTTCGCCACCAGATACGCCAGATGCGGCCACAGCAAGGCAATGCCGCAGATCAGCACCACGGTGCCCACGTGCAGGGCCCGCAACTGCAGCACCGAGAGTGCCACTGCGCCAAAGAACCCTTGCCCCAACACGCGCAGACCGTAGTCCAGGCGCACGGTCGGGTGGACACGGCGCGGCGACTCGGGGGATGGAAGGCTTTGCACGGCGGTATTCATGGCAGGGCTGTGTGCAGATCCGTGGGGTGGCGCACGTCACACCCCGAGGTTGCCGCCCGGGACCTGTCTTCTGACGATGTGGGCGCGGCCGCTGCGGTCACTCGGTCCGCGCTTGCCGCGCCCGCGCACGGTCTCCGCCCTGGCCACCCAGGCCCCGGTGGCGGGCTCCAGAGACGGTGCTGGCGGATGTTCATGGCGCAAATTCCTCGGGAGGGACGCGAGCAGGACTTTCCCCTGCGAGAGCAATTCCAGGACAGGGTTGAAATCATTGTAATACGTATTACTTCAGGTGGTTCTGTTTGTTGTGTCCAGGGCGCAGCGCGGATCCGTCTGCCGTGGGCGTTGGATTGGCTTGCCGCTGCATAGGGCTCGGCCACTGCATGCGTGCCCCAGGGCGACATTGCATGCTACTTTTTCAATAGCTGAATGCGCTTGACCCTTAAGCGTTTCAGGCATTTTTCTTTCAAAACGTGCAGCGCTGCCGGCCGAAGCCGGCTCGCCGACTAGGTGGGCTCGATGCGCGCGGCTTTTGCGAGTGCCTGCAGCTTCACGGCGTCAGCGGCATAGAAGCGCGCGGCGTCGGCCAGGGACATCGGAGACGGAACGGCACCCCCGGCGGCATCGATGGCCTTGCGCACGTCCGCATCGCTGAGCGCTTCGGTGACGACCTGGTGCAACCGCACACTGGCGCTTTCGCCCATCGCGGCGGAGGCCAGCAGACCGACCCAGATGCTCGGGCGACCGACGGCGGGCGCCGATCTGCTTTCGTCGAAGGTCGCGGCAGCGGGGAAGCGCGCGAGCCGCTGTGCGGACGAGACACCGAGCACCTTCATCCTGCCGCCGGCGACCATGCTTCCGAGCAAGGCGTCCACGGGTAGCATCGTGAAGTCGATGGTGCCGCCCTGAAGGTGGGTCAACAGGGGCACGCCGCCGCGGTAGGGGACGTGCGTGGCCTGGATGCCGGTGGCGGACAGCAACGTTTCCGTCACGAGGTGGAACAACGAGCCTTGCCCGGTGCTGCCGTAGCTCAGGGGCTTGCCGCCACGTTGGCGCGCCAGTTCCACGAGTTCGTCGAGGTTGTTCGCGGGCAAGTCGCTGCGCGCATACAGCGCCAGCGGGGAATCGTTGACCAAGCTCAAGAGCTGGAAGTCCGTGGACCGGTAGCGGACAGCGCGCAAGGTGAGCGGCGCGAGCACGGTCTCGGAGGGAGATCCGACCAGGAGCGTGGAGCCGTCGGGCACGGCTGCCAGCAAGCGGCTGGCGGCGATGGAGCCGCTCGCGCCGGTGACGTTCTCCAGCACCACGGTGCGCCCGAGCCCCCGGCCCAGTGCTGGAGCAACGGCGCGCGCGAATGCATCGGTCACGCCGCCAGCGGGTTGCGCCACAAGAAGGGTGAGCTGGCGGGCGCGGGTCTGGGCGAGAAGGCCGGGGGCCGCCGCGAGGGCTGCTGCGCCCAGGCCCGACAGGGAGAGTGCGCGGCGCGAGATGTTCATGGCGGAATCCTCTGCTCGGGGCATCGTCCAGACCGGTACGTCTCCCGGAGCCAAGCCAGGGAGCGCGCAATAATAATGCGTATTATGGATATCAGGACACCATGAAGAAAGCGACGCCCCGCGAACCTGCGCCCGCTGGCACCCGCCCCTCTGCGGCATTCGCCAGCCAAGCCAAGGCTCCTGTGATGGCCTTGCGGCGGCCTACACAGCGCGACATCGCCGTTGCCACGGGCCTGTCGCAAACCGCCGTGTCCCTGGTGCTCAACCGGGTCGAGCCATCGACGGTGGCGGCGGAGGCGCGCGAACGCATACTGCAGACCGCCCAACGGCTCGGTTATGTGCCCAACCGCATGGCCCGGAGTCTTCAGTCTGCGCGCACGCGCACGCTGGCCTGCATCGTCCCGGACATCACGAACCCGACCTATCCGGCGCTGGTGCGGGGGTTCCAGTCCGCCGCCGATGCGGCCGGGTACGACACCATGATCTTCGACACCGACGGCGCGCCCGAGCGCGAGCACCGGGCGTTGCAATGGCTGTCGCAAGGGCATGTGGACGGCGTGATGGCGGTGTTCTTTCACATCGGCGAAGCCGAACTGCTCAAGGCCGTGCGCGGACGCATTGCCGTGGTTCAGCTGGAAAGCCAGGCGCACCGGCCGTCCCGCGACATCGACAAGATCTACATCGACAACGCGGCGGCGGCGCAGGCCATGGCGCAGGCCCTGATCGGCAAAGGGCACGAGCGCATCGCCATGCTGTCCTGCCCGATGGGCCCGGGCGCGGAGCGCCAACGCGGCTTTCATGCAGCGATGCAGCGGGCGGGGCTGCCGACCTGCATCGTTGCCGCCGAGGACTTCACCCAAGCGGCGGGCGAACGCGCCCTCGCAGCCGAACTGGCGGGCCGCTTCGATGTCAGCGCCGTGTTCGCGGCCAATGACCTCTTGGCCATCGGCGCCATCGCAGCGCTGCGCGCGGCGGGGCGGCGCGTTCCCGACGACGTCGCGGTGGCCGGCTTCGACGACATTCCCGCCGCGCAAGTGATGCACCCTGCGTTGACCACGGTGGGCCGTTCCGAACAGGCGATCGGCCGCTTTGCCGCCGGGTTGCTGATCGCGCGGCTGGACGGCCCCGACGCAGACCAGCCGGGCCGCAGCTTTGAATTGCCGTTCCAGCTGGTCCTGCGCGATTCGGCCTGATTTGCGCGCATGCCTCGGGTGCGGTCGTTCCGCGGGCGCGCAAGGTGGTGGTCGCAGTAGAGTCGGCAGGCCGCAAGCCCCGGAGGCCGATCCATGCCCTTTGAACCCTCTCCGCCGGGCAGTGCCCCGGACGCACTGCGCAGCCACAGGGTCTTTTTTGCGCTATTGCCCGATGCCCGGGCCGCAGCGCAGGCCGCGCAGTTGGCCGAGCAGCTGTGCCGCAGCCATGGCCTGAAGGTCCCCTGGCGGGCGCGTGCCGAGCGCCTGCATCTGACATTGCTCTGGCTGGGCGCCCATGCCGCGTTTCCGGCGCGCACGGCGGACCGTGCCGTGGAGGTGGCAGAGCGTGTGCACCTGCCGGCCTTTCGCGTCTGCCTGGACCGGGCGCAAAGTTTTTCCGGGCGCAAGGCGCAGCCTTGGGTGTTGCTCGGAAGCGACGCGAGCGTTGCCGGCGTGGTGGCCTTGCACCAGGCGCTGCTCGCGGCCTTGCACGACGATCTCTCCGAGGGGCCGGAACCGGCGTTCACCCCGCACATGACCGTGCTGCGCGCGCCGCAGGCGCTGGCCGAGCAGGCCATCGCCCCGCTGGCGTGGACCGTGCGCGAGTTTGTCCTGCTCTACAACTTCGTCGGCTCGCGCGGGCCCTATACCGTGCTGGGGCGCTGGACCTTGCAGAGGTGATGCGCTTGCGGCAGCAGGCGTGAAAAAGATAGCTGATAGCGCTTTATGGATAAGGGCTAGAGGCCGTTTTGACTGTTAATTCTGCTGCGTGGCGGGCGCATGCGCCGAAGGGTAGGGCACCGCGCGCGGCAGCGGCTGCCCGGCTGTCGCACCGGGGGCAGACTGCACGCACAGCCCGGGTGAAAAGCGTGCCGCGCCGCTGAGCTTCACGCGACAGCGGAATGGGAGAAACCCGCGCCGCAGCGCGGGAGGGCAGGGCTAGACTTTGGCGCAAAGGAGTCGTCCATGCGCCCGCATTACCAGTTCTGGCCCCGCCGCCTGCCCCAGGCCATCACGCCGCCCGCCACCTCGCTGTGGGACAACCTGGCGGTCAGCGCGCTGCGCTATCCGGACAAGCCGGCGTTGGCGTTCTTCGGCGAGACCCTGGGTTACCGGGTGCTCGCCGACGGCGCACAGCGCATGGCGGCCTGTCTGCATTCCCTGGGCGTGCGGCGCGGCGACCGCGTGCTGCTGTGCATGCAGAACTGTCCGCAGCTGGTGCTGGCGCATTTCGCCATCCTGCGCGCCAATGCCGTGGTGGTGCCGGTCAACCCCATGAACCGGGCTGAAGAGCTCAAGCACTACATCACCGACCCCGATGCCAGGGTCGCCATCACCACCGCCGACCTGGCGCCGGAACTCGCGCGCGCCAGCAATGCGCTGGCGCCGGGGCAGCGCCTGGCGCACCTGGTGGTCACACAGTTCACCGACGCCTTCGATGCCGCCGCTGCGGGCGGCGATGCACCGCCCCCGGCCTGGCACGAGTGGCTGTGCACGGTGCACGCGCTGCCTGCGCTCGACGGCGGACAGGTGCACCGCTGGGCCGATGCGCTCGCATGCGGCCAAGCGCCACCGCCCCTGGAAGTGGGGCCCGAAGACCTGGCGCTGCTGCCCTATACCAGCGGCACCACCGGCCTGCCCAAGGGCTGCATGCATCCGCACCGCAGCATCATGCACAACGCCGTGGCCGGCAGCCTGTGGGGCACCGGCTCGCCCGAAACCGTGGCGCTGGCCGTGGTGCCGATGTTCCACATCACGGGCATGGTGAGCGTGATGCACACCGCCATCTATCTGGGCGCCACGCTGGTGGTCATGCCGCGCTGGGACCGCGAACTGGCGGGGCGCCTCATTTCGCGCTGGCGCGTGACCAGCTGGACCAACATCCCCACCATGGTGATCGACCTGCTGGGCAGTCCGAACTTCGCCCGATACGACCTCTCCAGCCTGGTCTACATCGGCGGCGGCGGTGCGGCCATGCCCCAGGCGGTCGCGCAGCGCTTGTTGGAGCAGTACGGGTTGCAGTACGCCGAGGGCTATGGCCTGACGGAAACCGCCGCTCCCTCGCATTCGAACCCGCCCGACCGCCCCAAACAGCAGTGCCTGGGCATTCCCTTCATGGGCACGGACGCGCGCGTGGTCGACACCGAGACGCTGCAGGAGCTGCCCGTGGGCGAGCAGGGCGAAATCGTCGTGCGCGGGCCGGAAGTGTTCGAGGGCTACTGGAAGCAGCCCCAGGCCACGGCGGCGGCGTTCATGGAGCTTGAGGGACAGCGCTTCTTTCGCACCGGCGACCTCGGGCATATGGACGCAGAGGGCTACTTCTTCCTCACCGACCGGCTCAAGCGCATGATCAACGCCTCGGGTTTCAAGGTCTGGCCGGCGGAGGTCGAGGCCCTGATGTTCCGCCACCCGGCCATCCAGGAAGCCTGCGTCATCGGCACGCGCGACAGCTACCGCGGCGAAAGCGTGAAGGCCGTGGTGGTACTGCGCACCAGCCACGCCGACACCAGCGAGCAGCAGATCATCGACTGGTGCCGCGAACACATGGCGGTCTACAAGGTGCCGCGCAGCGTGCAGTTCGTCACGGCGCTGCCAAAGAGTGGCAGCGGCAAGGTGATGTGGCGCGCGCTGCAGGAATCTGAAAATCCATAAACACCACGGATTCGATGCCATCTGCGGGACAGCAACTGGCCGATTGTTTGACGCGGGCATGAAAATGTCGATGCACCATGGGATGGCACGTCAACACCAAAATGGTCCGAATGCGCGCCTGCCAATGGGCTCACGCCCTGGGCTTCGAGCCTGCACGGCATGCAACGGCGCACTTCACCATCACCGCCAGCCGAGTTCGCCTTGAAGAAACTGGGCGGCCTCAGGAGGCAGGTCCTCGCCATGGAAGAATGCCGCCACCGGGCGCTGCACAATAAGCCGCCCTCCCTGAAGGTAAGCCACGCGCGTTGCCAAGCGTTTGGCCTGGCCCAGGTTGTGCGTGCTCATCACAATCGTGACGCCGCTGGCGGCCACTTCTTCGATCAACAGTTCGATTTCGCTTTTTGCGCTCGGGTCCAGGCTGGCGGTAGGTTCGTCCAGAAACAAGATGTCCGGTGACAGCGCCCAGGCGCGCGCAAGTCCCAGGCGCTGCTGCTGGCCCCCCGAGAGTGTGCGTGCATGCCGAGCAGCGTGCTCCAATAAGCCCACACGCGCCAGCGCCCGGTGGCATCGCTCACGGCGTTCAGCTGCGGGCACCCCCGCCAGCCACAGGCCGACCCAAACATTGCGCCAGACCGAGAGGCTCAGCAGAAAGGGCCGTTGAAACAACATGGAGGCGCGCGAGACATGGCCTTCGGGGCGCAGCGGCAGGCGCTCATAGCGGCCCTCGCAAGGCAGCAAGCCGTGCAGAAGTCGCAGCAGCGTGGTTTTGCCCGAGCCATTGGCTCCCACCAGGATCAGGCGCTCACCTCGTGTGAGCGTCAGTGAGACCTCGTGCAGTGCGACCACATTGCCGAAGCGCACGGTGGCACACTCGATCACCACCAGGGGTGTCGCCTCCGCCGCAGATGGAGGCGCGCTGGCCGGTTGAGCAGGCGCCAAGGGGGTGTTGGTCAGCGGATTGCCCACCCGCGGGCGGGAGGCCAACCAGTGCAGCAGCCCAATTGCGCCGTTGACTGCGGCCACCACGGCCAGCAGCACGAAGCCCAGTGCGAGCGCCAATGCAAGGTCCCCTTTGCTGGTCTCAAGCGCGATGGTGGTGGTCATCACGCGTGTCACGCCAGCGATATTTCCACCCACGATCATCACGGCGCCCACTTCGGCGATGGCTCGGGCGAAGGCCGTGAGCAGCACCGTGGCCACGCCCATGCGGTCATGCACCAGCATCAACAAGGCGGCGGTGAGTGGGCGGGCGCCCAGCGACTGCAACTGGCTCCCTCCATCGTTCAGGGCTGCGAGCACGAGTCGGCGCGACAGGGCTGCAATCAAGGGGGTAACAAGTACGCTCTGTGCGACCACCATGGCGGACGGAGTGAACAAAATGCCCAACTCTCCCAACGGCCCGGAGCGCGAGAGCAGCAGGTACACAAACAGGCCTACCACCACGGCTGGCAAGGCCAGCAGGGTGTTGACGAGCCATACGATCAGGGCATGGCCGGGAAAACGTGCCGCCGCAAGCCAAGCACCTAGCAACAGGCCGATCGAGGCGCCTACAACGCACGCCGTAGCGCTGACCTGCAGCGAGAGCGATGCGATGTGCACCAGTTCGGGTTCGGCATGGGCAATGAGCTGCCAGGCCAACACCCAACTTTCAGACATGGTGTTCATGGGGAGCTGATTTTCATCAAGACCGTTGGCGGTCGTCCAATTCAGCTCGAGATGGCGTGATCCGAATTCGCTTCAGGTGAAGGCTCCGGTTCCGCATCAAAGCGCTCGAAGCCCGTGTAGCAGAAAAAGTGTCGATTCGCTGCGCGCCCAAAGAGGGTCATGCCCAGACGGGTTGCGAGGTCATGGCCCATGGCGGAGACGCCGTTCCGAGAGACGACAATGGGCACACCCATCTGAGCCGCCTTGATGACCATCTCGCTCGTGAGCCGTCCGGTGGTGAAAAAGACCTTGTCGGTGCCGCTCACGCCGTGCATGAGCATCCATCCGGCAATGGTGTCGACGGCGTTGTGTCGCCCGACGTCTTCAACGAAGACCAGCATCCGTGAGCCTTCGAAGAGTGCGCAGCCATGGACTGATCCCGCGCGACGGTGCACGGTGTCACGCTGTCGCAGGCTGTCAAGCAGCTTGTAGAGTTGGCCCTGCGTGATGCGGGCGGCGCGTGCGTCGGGCAGACGGATATGGCCGAGCGCGTCCATGGCCTCGCCAAACACGGTGCCCTGGCCGCAGCCGGTCGTGACGATGCGGTGCGCGGTGCGACCCTGCAGATCGGTGATGCCCCCACGGGTGGTGATGGCTGCGGCATCGACTTCCCAGTCCACGCTGACAGCAATGACATCCTCTAACCGGTCTATCAAGCGCTGGTTGAGCAGGTAGCCCAGCACCAGCAATTCGGGACGCGCACCCAACGTCATCAGCGTAACGAGTTCGCGCTTGTCGACGAAGACCGTGAGCGGACGTTCAACGGGTATCTGAATGCTCCGCCGCACGCCGTGGTGATCCAGGATCTCGATGTCGCGCAGCAGAGCTGCGCTGGCATGGGTCATGCGCGGCGCGTGGGGCAGGGGCGGGTAGGCGCGAAGGTCGGCTTCAAAGCCGAGCGCGCTTGCAGGTCCGGAAAGCTGTGGAATCAGGGCTTCGTTCCTGCTGCAGGTTGTGTGGTGCTGGGCGGCGTGGAAGCGGTTTGCGGTGGTGAATGCGCACCGGATGCTTCGATCGGCTTTGGCTCAGCCGGTGTGTAGCTGAAAGGGCCTGGGTCGGTGCAGGGGGGGGTGGCCACCGGCTGAACCGAGTGGCCGGCGGCCCTGGCACGATCCAGGTAGGTAGCGGCCACGCGATCCATGGATTGACAAAGCTTGTAGTTGGCGACCTTGTCACTCCATGCGGTTTTCGCAGCAGCCTCATCCGCCTTCGCCTTTGTCTCGTCGGACACTGGAGGCAGCTTGGCATTGGCGGTGCTTGCGCTCAGTGCCGACAGGGCAATAGCCAGCAGGGTGATCTGGAATCTCATGTGGCGTCTCCGTGTGCAATGGCGCGGCGCCTTATGCCTTGCGCGGCTGCGTTCGTGGCTCTGGGGAAGGCGATGCGCTCGAGCGTTGAGCTGGAATCTTTCCTGCCTGGATGTCCTCGTACCACAGTTCGTGGTGCTCCCTGGCCCAGCCTTCGCTGACATAGCCGGTGCGCATGGCGCGGTAGGCGCCGCGCATGCCGAGTGTGCCCAGGTAGATATGTCCAAAAATGATGCACAGCATCAGAACGGCAGCAACGGCATGAAACATGTGAGCGGCTTGCATCTGTCCCCGTGTGTAAAGCATGTTCGGAATCAGGTGGTTCAGCACCAAACCCGAGGCCACGACGGTGAGGCCCAGCACGAAGGCACCGATCCAGAATACACCTTTCTCGCCTGCGTTAAATCGGTGCGACGGAACTTCCTCGCCCGTGAACAGGCCTCCGCCTTTTTTGATCCACAGCCAATCCCAGGCGCGAGGAATGTTGTCCTGAAGGAACGTGAGAATGATGACAAGCAGCGACACTGCAAACAGCGGACCGACGAAATTGTGCAGCGTCTTCAGTCCATACGTGAGCGCTCCAAAGATGTCATGGCCCATCCATGGCAACAGCAGAATCTTGCCGAAGGCCATGACCACACCGGAGATGCCGAGAAGCACGAAGGCAATCGCGTTGAGCCAGTGTGCAGCACGTTCAAAGGGCGTGAAGCGCTCGATCCTTCCTCTGCTTTCAGGGTGTTCATGGCCTACAGCGCCACGCCTGAAGTAAAAAAGGGCGATGGCCACCAGCACGATCAGCATGAGCGAGCCCCCGTAGGGAATGATCACGCGATTGCGTACCTGGCGCCACGCTTCGCCAGCGTTGGTGTGGTCAGAGGCGGGGTAAGTCACGAAACGCTGAATCAGCACGCCTTTTTCGACGCCGGGGAGGTTGGTCACACCCTCGACTTCACCGGATTGACGAACACTGCGCCAGAAGGGCGCATTGTTGCCCGGTTGCGATTTCGCTCGGGCAGCATTGTTTTCATCCGGTTTTGGATCGGCGGGCGCCACAAAGTCTGCGGGTGGGCCACTGGCCTTGTCTGCTGCGGAGACGGGAGGCGCTGCAGGTAAAGACGTGGGTGATTGCGCCTGCACCCAGGCACTGGCGATGGTCAGCAGACCCGCAGCCAACCAGCGAGAGAATGCCATTTTCATCTTCAGGGCCTCCGCATCAATCTCAAGGCGCCATGCGCACGTACTCGTTCTGGCTACGATTGCGCTGCTTGATCTGCTCTTCCCAGCTGACCTTGTCGCCTGGCGCCCAGCCGGGGACATTGAAGGTCGTGTGGGCACCACCGTTCCAGGCTTGGATGTCGGCGGAGCGCGTTCCAGCGGTCTGCGGCTTTTCCCCGCACGCGCTAAGCAACACGGTCAGTGCCGCGGCGACCAAGGTCATTCGGGGAGTCAGTTTGAAGTCTCTCATGACTTGCTCGGCTTTCCGTAGGCCGTACCCCAACCCCAGACTTCGCTGCCCTTGCCACGGTGCAGCACGCGGGTGCGGAAGATGTCGGCCACGACGTCCCCGTCGCCGCCGAGCAAGGCCTTGGTTGAGCACATCTCAGCGCAGGCGGGCAGCTTGCCTTCAGCCAGACGGTTGCGACCGTACTTCTCGTTCTCGGCGGCGCTGCCATTGGCCTCGGGGCCGCCGTTGCAGAAAGTGCACTTGTCCATCTTGCCGCGCAGGCCAAAGGTGCCGTTGCTCGGAAACTGCGGCGCGCCGAAGGGGCAGGCATAACTGCAGTAGCCGCAGCCGATGCATACGTCCTTGTCATGCAGCACCACGCCCTCGTCCGTGCGGTAGAAGCAATCCACCGGGCACACGGCCATGCAGGGCGCATCGCTGCAGTGCATGCAAGCCACCGAGATGCTCTTTTCGCCCGGCTCGCCGTCTCCCAGCGTGACCACACGGCGCCGGTTCACCCCCCAGGGAACATCGTTCTCGGCCTTGCACGCGGTCACGCAGCCGTTGCACTCAATGCAACGCTCGGCGTCGCAGATGAATTTCATTCGCGCCATGGTCAGTCTCCTTATTCAGCCTTCTCGATCTGGCACACGGTGGTCTTGGTTTCCTGCATCATCGTGACGCTGTCGTAGCCGTAGGTGGTGGCGGTGTTCACTGCCTCACCCCGTACGATTGGCTTGGCGCCCTCGGGGTAGTACTGCGCAAGGTCAATGCCGCCCCAACGCCCAGAGAAGTGGAAAGGCAAGAACACGGTGCCCGCGTCGACGCGCTCGGTCACAAGAGCGCGCACTTTCAGGCCCTTGAAATCGGGCACGGCCGCCATGGGGGGGGTCTTCACCCAAACGAACTCACCGTTGCGAATGCCCCGGTCGTTGGCTGCCCTGGGGTTGATTTCGACGAACATCTCCTGCTGAAGCTCGGCAAGCCAAGCGTTGGAACGCGTTTCCTCGCCCCCGCCTTCGTACTCGACCAAGCGGCCGGATGTCATGATCAACGGGAAGGTCTTGCCGATGTCCTTGTTCTTGTCCTGAAGTGACTTGTAGAGGGTCGGCAGGCGCCAAAAGGCCTTCTTGTCCTCATGCGTGGGGTACTTTTCGATGAGATCAGCGCGCGTGCTATAGATGGGCTCGCGGTGCTGCGGGATCGGGTCGGGAAAGTTCCAGACCACCGCGCGCGCCTTGGCGTTGCCGAACGGATGGCAGCCATGGTTTTTCATGACCACGCGGATAATCGCCCCCGTGGGGTCGGTTTTCCAATTCTTGCCTTCGGCGGCTTTTTGCTCAGCTTCGCTGAGCTCAGTCCACCACCCCAGCTTCTTGAGCAGCAGGTGGTCAAACTCTGGGTAGCCGGTGGTGAGATCGGCACCCTCGCTGTGCGATCCGTCGGCAGCCAGTAGCGAGACCCCCTCGCGCTCCACGCCGAAGTTGGCGCGGAAGTTGCCACCGCCGTCCATTACGTGCAGGCTGGTGTCGTACAGGTTGGCCGTGCCTGGGTGCTTCATCTCGGGCGTGCCCCAGCAGGGCCAGGGCAGGCCGAAGTAGTCGCCGTCCAGTGAGTAGCCTGTTGCCTTGTCGATGCCGCCCTTGGCGCGCAGCGTTTTGACGTCGAAGACGTTCATGTTGCGCATGTGCGCCTTGAGCCGCTCGGGGCTCTGGCCGGTGTAGCCAATGGTCCAGACGCACCTGTTCATCTCGCGCAGGATGTCCTCGGGCATGGGTTCATCCAGGCCCTTCACTTTCTGCATCTTGTAGTTCTTGACAAGTTCCTTGCCGAAGCCCAGCTTCTCGGCCAGTTGGTACATGATCATGTGGTCGCTGCGGCTTTCCCATAGCGGATCGATCACCTTCTCGCGCCACTGCAGCGAGCGGTTGGAGGCCGTTACCGAGCCGCTGGTTTCGAACTGCGTGCTGGCCGGCAGCAGGTAGACCGCGCGATTCGGGTTGAGGTCACCAGCCTTGCCGGGCATGGCGGCCATGGCTGCGGTGGCGCTGGGGAAGGGGTCGATCACGACCAGCAGGTCCAACTTGTCGAGCGCGGTCTTCATCTCCAGGCCGCGCGTTTGCGAGTTGGGCGCATGGCCCCAGAAGAACAGGCCGCGCAAGTTGCTGTCCTGATCGATCAGCTCGTTCTTCTCGAGCACGCCATCGATCCAGCGCGACACTGTGATGCCTGGCTTGGTCATCATGCCCGGGGCGTATTGCTGCTTGATCCATTCGGAGTCTACGCCCCAGGTGGCCGCGAAGTGCTTGAAGGAGCCTTCGCTCAGACCGTAGTAGCCGGGCAGCGAATCGGGGTTGGGGCCCACGTCGGTCGCACCTTGCACGTTATCGTGGCCTCGGAAGATATTGGCGCCGCCGCCCGACACGCCAACGTTGCCCAGCGCCAGCTGTAGGATGCATGAGGCGCGCACCATTGCGTTGCCGATGGAGTGCTGGGTCTGGCCCATGCACCACACCAGTGTGCTGGGGCGGTTCTCCGCCATGATCTTGGCGACCTTGAAGGTAGTAGCTTCATCGACACCGCAGACCTCCTGGACCTTGTCGGGCGTCCACTTGGCCAGCACTTCCTCGCGCACCTTGTCCATGCCATAGACGCGGTCCTCGATGTACTGCTTGTCTTCCCAGCCGTTCTTGAACACCTGGTAGAGCACGCCAAAGAGGAAGGCAATGTCGGAGCCCGAGCGGATGCGCACGTACTCGTCGGCCTTCGCTGCCGTGCGCGTGAAGCGAGGGTCGACCACTATCATCTTGCAGCCCGTCTCCTTGGCATGCAACATGTGCAACATCGACACCGGGTGCGCCTCAGCGGCGTTGGAGCCGATGTAGAGCGCCGCCTTGGAGTTCTGCATGTCGTTGTAAGAGTTGGTCATCGCCCCATAACCCCACGTGTTCGCGACGCCGGCGACGGTGGTGCTGTGACAGATTCTGGCTTGGTGATCCGTGTTGTTGCTGCCCCAGAAGGACATCCACTTGCGCAGTAGATAAGCCTGTTCGTTGTTGTGCTTGGATGAACCCACCACGAAGACTGAGTCGGGGCCGCTGGCCTTCTTCAGTTCAAGTAGTTTGGCGCTGACTTCTGTAAGGGCCTGGTCCCAGCTGATACGTTCGTATTTGCCATTGACGAGCTTCATCGGGTATTTCAAACGGAACTCGCCATGGCCGTGCTCGCGCAGTGCAGCACCTTTAGCGCAGTGCGCACCCAAGTTGATGGGCGAGTCGAAGACTGGTTCCTGGCGCACCCACACACCGTTTTCGACCACTGCATCCACAGCGCAGCCTACCGAGCAGTGACCGCATACGGTGCGCTTGACCTCGACCTTGCCAGTGCCGGTCTGTGGGGCGGGATCGGCGGCCTCGGCCTTCTTGACGAGCGAAAGCTGCGAGGCAGCGATTCCCGCGCCGACCCCTAGGCCCGAGCGACGCAAGAAGGCCCGGCGATCAATGGTCGGCACCGCATGTGCCAGCCCGCGCGCGAGATGGGAGACCAGGCCCGAGTACACGGGCGTAGCGACGGAAGATGTTTTTTTGCGGCTAAGCAGCATGGCGGACTCCTTGCGCTCAGACCTTGGCGGTCTCGTAATAGCGCTGGACGTGTTCGGTCAGCTGGTAGCCTCCCGAGCTGGCGCTGAAAGAGGCTGTGGCAACGGAGGAAATAGGTTTTTGCAGCATTCCAGGAAGTACTGCGGCTACAGCAACGGTTGCGCCCGCGGCTCCCGCTCCGGCGAAGACAGTGCGGCGTGAAAGAGCGGGCTGGTGCAAATCACGCGGGGGGTTTGGCAGGGACATCGGGCTAACCTCTTTCGCATAGCAACGTATTACTACTGACTTGAGCATATGCCGTGTACCTAAAACCATGCTAAGGGTTAGTACCCATCTTCCGGCCAGCTGTGCGCTGGCTAAACTCGCTGTTCAACATTGACCCTGTGCTCTGCCAAGGTGCATATTCCTACAGTGTTCTCGAACGACATTCCCCCTTCTATGCGCGTCGCTGTACGTATTGACCGTTTGCGGCAACCAACCCGCTGGGAAGATTGGCGCTTCAATATTGCAGAAGTGGTTATTGACGATGGTGGATTCGGTGATGAGCGCCGGGTGCTGCGCGACGATGGTCAGTGCGCACAATGGCTTTTCCCCCATCTGCCCGTGACTCTCCATCGGGATGAAGCGGAGGGCTATTACCTCAACCTCACGTCTGGATCCCCCGTGTGGTTCGTGATGTGGCGCACCGATCATGCGGACCCGTCGCTGGCTTGGCCCGAGATTGTGACCCTGTCATACAACGAAGCGGGACGCTGGCTCGATGCCCAGGAGCGGGTTGACAACTGTCCGCTGGATATAGGTGTGAGGGAGGCCTTGCAAGGCTACGTCGATGCCAACTACCGTCCCGAGCCCAAGAAGCGCAAACGCCCAGCCTCTTTTATAGCGCCCGAAGAGCGGCGCTGAACGCAATGGCAAAAGACGACGGCTTCCTGTCGCGCTGGTCTCAGCGCAAAGTGCAGGCGCGAGTGGGGGAGGCACCCGCGCTCACTGCGGCCGCGGCGCAAGCCCATCCAGCGGAGGCAGAGACGGCGGACGTGCAGGCTCCGGTCGTTCAGCCTTCCGCGCCTAAGCCCGCACCGCCGCCGCCCACGTTGGACGATGTGGCTGCGCTCACCCGCGAGTCTGATTTTACGCGTTTCGTGAAGCCTGAAGTGAGTGGCGAAGTGCGCAATGCCGCGCTCAAGAAACTGTTCAGCGACCCTCACTTCAATGTGATGGACGGGCTCGATACCTACATCGACGACTACAGCAAACCCGATCCGCTTCCTGCGTCGATGCTGCGGAAAATGGCGCAGGCGGCCTACCTGGGCCTGGTCGAGCCGGAGCCTGGAAAGGCTCACGCGGAAAGATCCGCTTTGCCGCCCGCCCCTGAGTCTGCGCTGGAACTGGCGCAACAGTCCCCCCATGAATGCGCAGCCGACAATGTGTCGGCTGCCATTTCTTCCGCCGAAAGATCTGATGCGGCCGCGATGAAAGTCCACGATGAAGACCCTGATCTGCGATTGCAATCGCACCATGCCCCTGGATCGCCCGGCCCTGATCCGGGTTCTGGCGAAGACCCCAGGGGCCAGTGCTGACGGCGTCGGCGACGTCCATTCCGTTCTCTGCCGGCGCGAGGCGCCTGCCTTTCAGCGTGCCGCGAAGTCGGGTGAGGACCTGCTGGTCGCCTGCACGCAGGAAAGCCGCCTGTTCCTGGAACTGTCCGAACAGACCGAAGGTGCGCCGTCAACGAACGAGCGGCCGATTCGCTTCGTCAACATCCGCGAAACCGGCGGTTGGTCGCGCGACGGCGCGGCATCCACCGCCAAGCTGGCGGCACTGATCGCTGCCGCCCAGTTGCCGCCGCCCGAGCCTGTGGCCACGGTGAGTTACCGTTCGGCTGGTCGGTGCCTGATCATTGGTCCGGGCGCCCGGGCCGAGGGTGCTGCGGCCATGCTGGGCGACAAGCTAAATTTGACACTGCTGATCGATGGTGGCGAGTTGCCGCAGGCCCATGAGCGTGTCGTCATGCGTGGCCGCCTCACGTACCTGACAGGTTGGCTTGGTGCGTTCGAAGCGGGTTGGGAAAGCACCAACCCCATTGATCTGGATCTGTGTACGCGTTGCAATGCCTGCATTGCCGCCTGTCCGGAGGGCGCAATCGACTTCGGTTACCAGGTTGATCTTGGACGATGCAAAGCGCACCGCGACTGTGTGGCTGCCTGCGAAGCGGCAGGCGCGATCGATTTCAATCGCAGTGCTCGCATCGACGAGGGGCAATTCGACCTGGTGCTGGATCTTGGCAGCACACCTGCGTGCGCCATCTACGAACCGCCGCAAGGGTATTTCCACGTGTCTGGCGAAGCCGAGCTTGCGCAAGCTGTCCTCGAATTGCGCGAGATGGTGGGTGAGTTTGAGAAGCCCAAGTTTTTTCATTATGAACAGCGACTTTGCGCACACAGCCGCAACCAGCAAATTGGCTGCTCGGCGTGTATCGATGTCTGCTCCACCCAGGCCATCCGCTCTGACGCGTCTCTCAAGGGAAAAACGGCGGGCCGTGGGCGCGGTGCTGTCGCCCATCCCAAAGCTGGCATTGTTGTTGAGCCCCATCTGTGCATGGGCTGCGGTGCCTGCGGCACGGTGTGCCCGAGCGGGGCGCTGAGCTATGGATATCCCAGGCCTGCCGACCTGGGCAAGCGCGTGCGCACGTTGCTGGGCACGTATGCCGCGGCTGGTGGTCGCGATGCCGCGCTGCTGTTGCACAGCCAGGAGGAGGGAGCGGCCAGCATCAATGCCCTAGGCCGCGCCGCGAGTGCGGGCCGGGCGCATGGCGTGCCGTCGCGTGTGCTGCCGCTGTCCTTGTGGCATAGCGCCAGCGTCGGTCTGGACGTCTGGCTCGCTGCCTTCGCTCAGGGCGCAAACCAGGTTTGGGTGCTGGTCGGTGATTCGGAGGCGCCTCAGTACCTGCAGGCGCTGTCCGAGCAGATGGCGCAAGCGCAGGCGATCTTGCATGGTTTGGGTTACGCAGGGGAGCATTTCCGGCTGATCACCGCCTCCAGCGTGAGCGCTCTGGACGACGCGCTGCGCGCGCCTGCCGCTCAGGGCGTGGCCAAACCCGCTACTTTCGCCGTTCAGTCTGACAAGCGCGGGACTCTCGAACTTGCGCTTGCGCATCTGCTGGATCAGCTGCCCCAGACTTTCATTGCTCCCGATGCGATCGCGCTGCCCGCGCCCGGTGCGCTGTATGGAGGCGTGCGCGTGGATGGCAGCAAGTGCACCTTGTGCCTTTCCTGTGTGGGCGCTTGCCCGTCCAGCGCTCTGGCCGATAACGCCGATCAGCCGCAGCTCAAGTTCATCGAAAAAAACTGCGTGCAGTGCGGCCTGTGCCAGACCACCTGCCCAGAAGATGCGATTCGGCTCGAGCCGCGTCTGCTGCTGGCCGATGGCGGCCGCGCGCGCACCCGCTCGCGGGTGCTACACGAAGCACCGCCGTTCCATTGCGTTCGTTGTGCCAAACCTTTCGGGACGTTGCGCGCTATCGAGAACATGATCACCAAGCTTGCGGGCCACGCAGCCTTCCAGGGCGCGGCTGCCGAGCGCCTGAAAATGTGCTCGGACTGCCGCGTCGTCGACATGTATTCCAATCCCAACGAACAACGCATCACCGATCTGTGAAAACCGAACCTTTCAGCGAAGAGATTGCCCGCGCCGAACTCTATGGCCTGCTGGCGCGTCTGTGGCTGGCACCGCCCGATGCGGCGCTGCTGGACCAATTCCGCGTCGCCGTGACCGAAGCCCCCGAGGCCGGTGGCTATCTGGAGGCCCCATGGCAGGCGCTGGTCGCGCGCATGCGCGAAGCCAGCGTGGAATCGGCCGCGGCCGAATTCGCGGCGCTGTTCCAGGGCGTGGGGAAGCCCGAGGTCTTTCCCTATGCGTCCTTCTTTCTGGCCGGATTCGTCAATGAGAAGCCGCTGGCGCAGTTGCGCACCGATCTGGCAGCGCTGGGCCTGACGCGCGACACGGCGCAGTTCGAGACCGAGGACCACATCGCTTACGTCTTCGAGGTGATGCGCTATCTGATCGCGGGCGATGACGCTGGTGTGAGCAACCTGGAGCAGCAACGTCGCTTCTTCCGCGTCCATGTGCAATCATGGATCGAGCCGTTGTGCCGGGCCGTGGACGAGCAGCCGAGCGCCAGCTTGTGGCGCGACGTCGCGGCGATGACGCGGGCCTTCGTGCAGATCGAGACGCAGGCCTTCGACCTGCTGGAAGCATGAGCAAGAGCACCATGAACACAACGATAAGCACGATTGCACGCGAAGACATCACCGGCTTGGTGCTTGCAGGCGGCCGGGGCACCCGCATGGGCGGGGTGGACAAGGGGCTGCAGAACCATCGCGGCATGCCGCTTGCGCTGCACACACTGCTGCGCCTGCAGCCGCACGTGGGCGCGAGCATGATCAGCGCCAACCGCAACCTGTCGGCCTACGAGGCCATGGGCGTGCCCGTGTGGCCCGATTCCACCGAGGGCTACGCCGGGCCGCTGGCGGGGTTGCTCACCGGACTGGAGCATGCGGAGACCGGCTGGCTGGTCACCGTGCCTTGCGACACGCCTGGTTTTCCCGAGGACTTCGTTGAACGTCTGGCCGCGGCTGCAGCCGAGCAGGGTGCCGACATCGCCATGGTGGCGACGCGCGAGGACGGCCAGCTGCGCCCGCAGCCCGTCTTCTGCCTGTTGCGCACCGACCTGATTGAAAGCCTGGTGGCCTTCCTGCACGCGGGCGAACGCAAGTTCGACAAGTGGACAGCGCAGCATCGCACGCTGGAAGTGCCGTTCGACGACGCAGCCGCGTTCTTCAACGCCAATACGCTGGACGAGTTGCACCAACTGCAGCGTTGAGCATCACTGCTTCGGCTTTGTGTAGCGCCACCACGCCGGCGCCTGCGTGAGCGCAAGCACCTCGCCCGGCCGATTCACCCCGTAACCGGGCAGTTTCTCCAGCGCCTCGGCCCAAGCCGGTGACGCCAGTCGCTTGCGCAAAGCCCTCAGGGGCGGCGTCTCCAGGTCTTCCTTCAGGCACAGCAGGTAATAGTTTTCGTGCACCAGGGGCGAGAAGACGAGACCCGCTTGAATGGCTGCGGCTTCGATGCCAATGCCCACGTCCGCCGCGCCTGAGGCGATGGCCGCCGCCACGGCCACATGCGTGTCCTCCATGCGCGTGGTGTAGCCCGGCACCTGTTCTGGCTGCAGCCCGCTTTGTTCGAGCAGGTGATCCGTGAGCAGCCGCGTGCCCGACGCGGGTCGGCGTGACACGAAACGCCAGCGCCCGGTGCGCAGCGCCGCGATGCTGTCGGGCCGGGGCTCGCCCGGCCGCCAGATCCAGCCCTGACGCCGCCAATGGCTGCCGATGAGCTTGTGCTGTCCAGGCTGAAGCAGCGGTCGCAAAGCGCGTGCCATCACGCTGTCGGGTGCCGCATCCTGCGCCACATGAAAGCCGGCCACGCGACAGCGGCCATCTTTGAGTGCACGCAGTGCCTCCTGGCTACCCGCGAAGCGCAGGCCTATGTGCAAACCGTCACATTCCTCGGCCAGGGCCTGCAGCCGTGGCAGGCCCAGATCATGGCTGGCGAATATCTCCAGCACCTGCAGCGTGGCGTCATCGGCCAGCGCGAACACGCGTGCCAGTTCGGCACGCAGTGCCTCCACATGGGGCGTCATGCGCACGCGCGCCTGGCGCTCGGCCCACATGAGGCGCTGGGCGAACGGGGTGAGCCGTGCACGCTTGCCTTGCCCCCAATGCACCAGGGGCGCGCCCAACACATCTTCCCAATGCTTGAGCGAGCTCCAGGCATGCCGGTAAGAGCCGTTCTGAGCGCGCGCGGCCGCGCTGATGGAGCCGTGGGCCTGAAGCGCCGAAAGCAGGTCGAAAAGCGGGTTTTCGATTTCGGCCCCCAGCTGACTGGTGGCTTTGGCGGTCTCGAAGGTATAGCGCAGATGGATGCCGCGGCGTGAAGAGGGCATGGGCAAAAGCTGAATACTCCGCAGTGTTTCGCGTTCCGCAGCTGTGCAACAGCGTTTACACGCCTGGGTTGGCGTTCGGGAAGAAGAGTTGTTCGCCGCCGATCTTGTACGAGGCGATGGCATCCTGCCCAGCGCGCGAAACGACCCAGTCGGCGAAGACCTGCGCCTGGTCTTTCTTCGTGTGCGGATGCTTGGCCGGGTTCACAACCATCACGCCGTATTGATTGAACAACTGCTTGTCACCTTCGACGACGATGGCCAAATCGCCACGGTTCTTGAAGTTGAGCCAGGTGCCGCGATCGGAGAGCACGTAGGCGTTGTTGGTGGAGGCCGCGATGTTGAGCGCCTGACCCATGCCGCAGCCGCACTCTTTGTAGCCGGCTGGCTTGGCGGCGGCGAGGTCCACGCCGGCCACCTTCCACTGGCGCAATTCGGCGGAATGTGTTCCGCTTTTGTCGCCACGCGAGACGAAGGCCATGCCCATGTCGCGCAGCCGTTTGAGCGCGTTAGCGATGTTGTTGCCGCGAACACCGGCCGGGTCGGCTTTCGGGCCCACCAGGATGAAGTCGTTGTACATGACCGGCCGACGCTCCAGTCCGAATCCCTCGGCAACAAACTTTTCCTCGGCGGGCTGGTCGTGCACGAACAGCACATCGGCGTCGCCACGGCGGGCCATGTCCAGCGCTTGGCCGGTGCCCACAGCCACCACCCGCACCTCAATGCCGGAGGCCTGCGTGAACTGTGGCAGAAGGTGCTTGAACAGGCCCGACTGCTCGGTGGAGGTGGTCGAGGCCATCACGATGAACTTGCTCTGGGCCTGAGCCAAGGGCGCGAGCAGCACAGTGGTAACAATGGCGGGGAGGGCGATGAGGACGAGGCGTTTGCGCGAGACCATGGGTGTGGGTACCTCTGACGACAAGGATGGGCCGATTTTCGAAGATTGCTCTTCAATGCACCATATGAGCAGCAGAGCATAGGTGGAGCGCGCAACCCGGGTGGGGTGGCTGTGCCGCTGCCTCAACTGCGCGGGTCGATTCGAAAGCCCAGATTGCGCAGCGCCGTGCGCGCAGCCTCGGATTGCAGCAGCGCGATGAACGCTTTCACTGCGGCCCGCTCCAGTCGCGCCTTGGGCACCACGAAGTCATAGCGCTCTTCCTGCACCGGAATGAAGCCCAGCCCGTACTGCCGCGCGACCGTGTCGATGGCCAGTCCCCAGTCGGCGCGTTGCTGCGCGACGGCGACCGCTACCGCATTGTGCGACTTGGTCTGCACGCCATAGCCCGCGGGTTTTGCATCACCCAGCAACCGGTCAATGAGGATGCGGGTGCCGCTGCCCGCATTGCGATTGACCATCGTGCAGCCGCGTTCGGCGATGGCGGCGGCAATGGCCGCGGCGGCATTGCGGCCTTCAAAGCGCACATCCCCGGGGCGGTAGACGATGCCCTGCATGCGGCCATAGCCGGGAATCAGCTCCAGCGCCGGTGTGAGCAGCGGCCGGTTGTATTCGCCCGTGGCCGGATCCATCAGATGGATGCCCGCCACATCGCATTCGCCGCGCTTGGCCGCCATCAGGCCGCCGGTGCTGCCAACGCTCATGGTCTTGATGCGAATGCACTGGCGCATGAGTTCGCCCGAGAGCCAATCCAGCCCCACGCAATGGCTGCCGATGAGAATGAGGTCCGCCGGGTCCAGGCCCTCGCCGAGCAGTTGCACCTGCACGAGCGCGCCTGCATCGAGGATCTCGGTGTGCTGACCGATCGTGATGAAGCCGTCCGCACTGCTGAAGGTGGTGACCGAGCCCGAGCCTTTGCCCATGGGGTAGGCTGCCAGGCCTTCGTCGGTGGGCACCAGTCCCACGAGCAGGTATTCGGTGCGGCCGCGCTCGGAGTTCACGCGCATGGGCAGCGTGGCAGGCACCTGCGTGCGCTGCTCGCGCGGCAGGCCCGCGAAGGCGCGGATCACGGGCGCGAGGAATTCGTGGAAGGTGAAAACGGCCGAGGTCGGGAAGCCCGGCAGGATCACCACCGGCTTGCCGTCCGTGACCGCCAGGCAGACCGGCTTCCCAGGCTTGAGCGCCACGCCGTGCGCTACGATCCCCGGGTCGCTGAGCGCGGCCACCACGCGGTAGGACAGGTCGCCTTCGCCCTTCGATGTGCCGCCGGAGAAAACCACAGCGTCGCAATCCAACCCCTTCGTGAGCGCGGCTGACAGGGCTGCCTCGTCATCGGGGACCACGCCCAGCCGCACAGGTTCGCCACCCAATTCCTCTACGGCAGCAGCGATGATGGCGGCGTTGGAGTCGTACACCGCGCCCGTGGGCAGCGGCGCACCGGGCGCAACAATTTCATTGCCGGTGGAAAAGATCGCCACACGCGGCCTGCGGTGCACTCTGATCTCGGCCAATCCCAGCGCCGCCAGCACGCCAATCTCCCGCGAGCTCAGTGGCTGGCCTGCGCGCAGCACGGTTTCGCCGCGTGCGATGTCGGTGCCCGCGTAGCTCACATTCTCTCCGGCCGTTGCAGCGCGTCGGATTTGTACGCTGCCGCCATCGACGTCGGTGTGCTCCACCATCACCACCGCATCCGCTCCGCGTGGCAGCATGCCCCCGGTGGCGATGGACGTAGCCAGGCCAGCCGCCACTTCGCGGCGCGGCACGGTGCCAGGCGCCAGCGATTCATCGGTCAGCGCCACTGCGCGCGCCTCTTCTTCCATCGCACCCCAGGTGTCGGCTGCCTGCAAGGCGAAGCCATCGACGTTGGACCGGTCAAACCCGGGGACATCGATGGGGGCCACCACATCCTCGGCCAAAACCCTGCGAAGAGCGGCATGCAACGCGACGGTCTCGCTGCCGAGGGGCTTGAGCGTCAGGTGTTCACGGAAGCGGCGCTCGGCTTCGTCCCGCGTGACAACATGGAGGAATTGGGTTTGAGCTTTCACGGCCATTCGTAGAGATAGACGCTCACTTCGGAGCCGGGGCCATAGCCTTCGCTTTCAGAGGGCGCGATCACGAAACCATCGGCCCGCGTGGTGGTGCTCAGCATGGAGGCCCCCGACAGGGCGAGGGGCTCCACGCCGTCGGCGCCGAGCCGCACGCGCACATAGTCAACGCGGCCCACTTGCGAGACGATCTTGCGCGCCACCGTGGCACGTTGTGTGCGATATGGCCAGTCTCCAGGCCGACCGCCCATGGTGCGGACTGCGCGGCCTGCAAAAAAGTCGTACGCGCACAGGCACGACACCGGGTTGCCGGGCAACAAAAATACCAGTGCGCCTGCGATGCGCCCCATGCCAGCCGGGCTGGACGGACGCATGGCAACGCCGTGGATCGCCAACTCGCCCACCTTGGCCAACACACGAGGGGCATGGTCTTCTGCGCCGACGCTCGAGCCACCAGAAACCAGCACCACGTCAGCGCCGGGGGCCTGCAGCGCTTGCTCGATCGTCCCCGCATCGTCGCCCAGCCGCTGGTGCGATTCGAGCACCCCCCCGTCCCGCGCCACCAGGCCGCGCAATGTCATCGAATTGGCGTCATAGATCTCGTAGGGGCCTTTGGGGCTTCCGGGGGGGCGCACTTCGTTCCCGGTGACCAGCAGACGCACCCGCGGCCGACGCACCACCTCCAGGCTCGCTATGCCCAACGACGCGACCAACCCCACATCCTGCGGGCGCAGTCGACGACTGGCGTGGAGCGCCGTGCTACCGCGCGCTATGTCTTCGCCAACGTGACCCACGTGCTGCCCCGGAGCGACCGCGCGAGTGATGGTGAGGCGCCCCTCATGCTCGCTCGCGTATTCGGCGGGCACTACGGCGTCGCATCCGCAGGGCACCGGTGCTCCCGTCATGATGCGGATGGCGGTACCAGACAACACGTCGCCTTCGAAAGGCCGACCAGGCCACGCTTCGCCCACCAGTGGAAATTCCAGCGGGTTGTATTCGCCGGCACCCATGGTTTCTTTGCCGTGCAGCGCGTACCCGTCCATGGCTGCGCGGTCGAACTCGGGTACCGCGATGGGGGCGATCACGTCTTGGGAGAGGACACGTCCACTGGCCTCTTCGACTGCCACGGTTTCGCTGGACAAAAGCGGCGTGTTGGCATCAATCCAGGCCAGTGCGGATGCAACCTCTGCGCGCTGCGAGAAGCCGCGCATGCGCACGTCGGAGGGAGCGGTGAGGTGGGGTGTGGGCATTCAATTTAGTATAAGAGGTCGGTGCCCGAGCGTCGTTCTGCCCACCAATCACACGGCCGTCGAGCCACCCGGTTCTGTCGGTGCAACGGACGCATCGCTTTTCATGCGTCGATCGCCGGTGGTGCTCACCGATCCTGGCAGCGCAGCGGAGTGGCCGTGGCCTCGTTGCTGCCCCTTGTCCAGGTCATCGAACGAAACGTGTGCCGCTTTCACCGAAGCGCCACCGCGCTGGTGGTTTGGCACGTCTCAAGATCGACCAGCGCTTTGTGCGCTGGCTGGCCGGTGGCTTCGGGGCCCCGGGCCACCATGAGCCCGCAGCGCTGGCGCGCGCCGCAAGAGACCCATCCCACGGCCTGAGGACCGGGAACCGGTGCGCTCAGCGTGCGAGCGCCGCACCAGGGGCACCGAGTTCCGCCAGATCGCGTTCGAGCAGCGCAGGGTCTCCGAGTTGCAGTTCGATCAGCCGGCGCAAATGTGTCACGCTGTCGAGGTCGATGCCGCGGCACAACAGGCCGGCGTGGCGCCCCTCCACATAGGCCACCTGTACCGACATGGCGATGTGTGTTCCCGTGCCGGTCAGGGGCACCGTGAGACGGCACAGTGCGCCGGGCTCCAGGGGGGCCAGCGTGGGCAGCACCACCAAAGCCCCCTTGAGTGAGAGGTCCAGCACCTGGGTCCGACGCGTGCCGCTGGGCATGGCCAACTGCGCTGGCGCCTCAAAGAGGACCCGGATGAAATGGCGTCGTTCGTAGGGCATGGTGTTCTCCGCGCGGCTCCAGCCAATGGTCGCCATGCTAATGCAGGGGAAGCGAAATGTGCAGTTCCGGGCATGCCCCGCGACAGCCATCGCGCGAGCCATGTCCTTCAAGCGTCTGTGGCCGCAGTCCCACACCGATGGTGCCGTTGTTTGCTTCTAAAAATATAGCAATAGACGATGATAGGCAAACGGTATGTGGCGATTTTGCTGGGATTTAGGTGGCGTATTGGCAGGCGCCATGCCGCGCGACATTGGATTTACTTACACTTTTAACCGGTGGTGGCACCGGAAGTGCCCCAGGACTTGTTACAACGGAAGAGTTCACCCATCTTTGAGGAATCCCCCATGAATCCAATACGCAGCCTGCTTTGTGCAGGTGCCGCAGCACTGCTTTGGGCGACCGCCGCGGGCGCTCATGCGCAGGCCTATGTCAATGCCACGGTGGACGGCGTCATTGCTCCCGGCGTGTATGGCCGGGTCCAGATTGGCAACGCGCCGCCCCCGCTGCTGTATGCGCAGCCGGTGCTGATCCAGCGACCGCCCGTGGTGGTGCACCAGGAACCGCTGTACCTGTACGTGCCGCCAGGCCATGCCAAGAACTGGCGCAAGCACTGCGCGCGCTACAACGCCTGCGCCCAGCCGGTGTACTTTGTCAAGGAGCCGCCCCGCCGCGGCCCGCACGGAGGGAAGGGCGGCCGCGACGACCGCTGGCACGGCGATGCGAGGCACGACCACGGCCGCGACCGTGATCGCGACCATGGCCGGGGCCACGACAAGGGCCACGGCAAAGGCCACGGGCGGCACGGCGACTGAGCTGCCTGCAGGGCGCGTGCTTGCCTGGGGCCGCCCATTCTGGGGGTAAGCTCGCACGCTATGGCGTCTGTCACTTTTTCTCCCCCGCTGTCTTCTCCCTCGCATGTCGCGCAGGCTTTGCGCAATGAGGGTTTTGCCGTGCTCGCCCCGGCCGACGTGGCCGCATGGGCGGGCTGTTCGCTGAGCGACCTGCAGGCATTGCGGGCGGACTGGGAGGAACTGCCGCCCGACGCCTACCTGAAGGACGGTGGGCGCTACAGGCACCGGCGCCATTCGTGCTTTGTGGTGCAGGAGGGCGTGGTGCAGCAGGTGCCGCACCGTGCACACTGGCAGCCGATCGAGTACAACGCCCTGCACGGTGGCATGGAACGGTGGTTCGAGCCCATGCGTGCCGATTCGCTGCAGCACCCCGCGTGGGGGCACTTGCTGCGAGCGCTGGCGGATGTGTGCGATGCGCTGTTCGCGCCGGCAGGCACTGCGCTGCCGTGGTTTGTCGAGGCGCACCAGTTCCGCATCGACACCACCGACGGCATTGGCCGGCCCACCCCCGAGGGCGCGCACCGCGACGGCGTGGACTTGGTGGCGGTCTTCCTGGTGGGGCACAGCGGTGTCAAGGGCGGGGAAACGCGGGTGTTCGAGGCCAGTGCGCGCGGCGGCCAGCGTTTTACACTGACCGAGCCCTGGTCGCTGCTGCTGCTCGACGACGCGCGCATGGTGCACGAGACCACGCCGATCCAGCCCTTGGCCGAGGGCGGGCACCGCGACACGCTGGTGGTGACCTGCCGGCGTGGCAGCTTTCAGGGCAGCGATGCCATGCGCGATCGCACCTGATTTGACGCGAGTCAAGACGCCGCGCCGCGCGAGGGCGACACTTGGGCTTTACTTCCTCAGGCGCCGCCTGATAACAACCACCGAAGGAGAGGTTTCATGTTCAAACACATTCTGGTTCCTGTGGACGGCTCGCCCACCGCGATGCTGGCGGTGTCCAAGGCCGCTGCCCTGGCCAAGACGTTTGGCAGCGCGATCACGGCGCTGTATGTGATCGATCCTTACCCGTTCACCGGCGTCGGCGCCGATTTCGCCTACGGACAGGCCCAGTACCTCGCGGCCGCCACGGCCGAGGCCAACACCGCGCTCGATGCGGTCAAGAAAGCGATGGAAGAGGCTGGCATCGCGGTCAATACCGTGGTGGGCGAGGGCCATGCGGTGCACGACGGCATCGTGCGTGCCATCGAAAGCACGGGCGCCGACCTGGTGGTCATGGGCTCGCACGGCCGCCGCGGCCTCGAAAAACTCATGCTCGGCAGCGTGACCCAGCGCGTGTTGGGCGTGGTGAAGGTGCCTGTGCTGGTGGTGCGCGACTGATGGCGCGTTGGCGGCCCGCAGGGGCGTGACCCTGCGCAAGGGAAAAAAAACGGCTCCGTTCTGGAGCCGTTGTTGTTGGTGCCGGGCCGGCTTATTCGATCTTGGCGCCCGAAGCCTGCACGATGCCCTTCCACTTGGCGTAGTCGGTCTTGAGCAGCGTGGCAAAGCGTTCGGGGCTCATGGCCTCGGCCTCGGCGCCCTGGGCCTGGATAGCGGCCTTCATCTCGGGCGTGGCCAGCAGCTTGTTCACCTCGGCGTTGACGGTGTTCACGATGGCAGCGGGCGTGCCGGCAGGCATGAACAGGCCGTACCAGGTGCTCACGTCAAAGTCCTTGAAGCCCGACTCGGCCACGGTGGGCACCTCGGGCAGCGACGAGCTGCGCCTGGCCGAGGTGACGGCCAGCGGGCGCAGCTTGCCGGACTTGATCTGGCCCATGGCCGAGGGCAGGGACGACACCAGCAGGTCCACGTTGCCGGCCAGCGCGTCCATCAGCGCGGGGTTGGAGCCCTTGTAGGGGATGTGGCTGAGCTTGATCCCGGCAGCTTTTTCGAACAGGTCGCCCGCCAGGTGGATGGACGTGCCATTGCCGGGCGAGCCGTAGGTGATCTTGCCGGGCTCGGCGCGCGCTGCGGCGATCACATCCGCGAGGGTCTTGAACCTGGAGTTGGCGCTGGTGGCGATGACCACCGGCGTGTAGGCCACGTGCGCCACGGCCACCAGGTCCTTGGTGGGGTCCCAGGGCAGGTTCTTGTACAGCCACGGGCCGATCACGAGGTTGTCCTTCTGGCCCATCACCATGTCGTAGCCCGTGGGGGCGGCCTTCACGGCTTCGCTGATGCCGATGGTGCCGCCCGCGCCGGCCTTGTTGTCGGCCACCACGGTCCAATGCGCCTGTTCGGCGAGTTTGGTGGCCACCAGGCGCGCGAGGATGTCGGTGCCGCCGCCGGGCGGGAACGGCACGATCATGCGCACCGGCTTGGTGGGGTAGGCCGCGGCGGGGGCCTGGGCATGGGCCGCGGTGCCCAGCGCGAGCGCGAGGGCGGTGAACGAAAGAAGGTGGCGAATCATCGGGTAGGGTCTCCAAAAAAAGAAGGGCTGCGTCTGCGCGCGCCGCTGCGGTGGCCTGGAAGGCACCGGGCATGATCGCTGATCATGGACGGTGCGCAACCTTGCCCATCGGGCGGGCGGCAGCGCAAACGGCGGGCGCGGCGCAGGTACGGGGTTACATGCGTTCAAAAATGGCGGCGATGCCCTGGCCGCCGCCAATGCACATCGTGACAAGGGCGTAGCGGCCCTGGATGCGCTGCAGCTCGTGCAGGGCTTTCACGGTGATCAGCGCGCCGGTGGCGCCGATCGGGTGGCCCAACGAGATGCCCGAGCCGTTGGGGTTGACCTTGGCCGGGTCCAGCCCCAGGTCGCGGCTGACGGCGCAGGCTTGCGCGGCAAAGGCTTCGTTGGCCTCAATCACGTCGAGGTCGTTGACCGTGAGGCCGGCTTTCTTGAGCGCCAGCTGCGTGGCCGGCACGGGGCCGATGCCCATGTACTTCGGGTCCACGCCCGCGTGCGCATAGGCCACGAGGCGGGCCAGCGGCTTGGCGCCGCGGGCCTGGGCGGTCTTCGCTTCCATCAGCACCACGGCGGCGGCAGCATCGTTGATGCCCGAGGCATTGCCGGCCGTCACGGTGCCGTTTTCCTTGGCGAACACGGGCTTGAGCTTGGCCATGTCTTCGAGCGTGGCGCCGGGGCGGAAATGCTCGTCGGTGGCGTAGGCCACTTCGCCCTTGCGGCCCTTGAGCATGACCGGGACGATCTGGCCGTGGAAGTAGCCCGCCTGCGTGGCGCGCTCGGCGCGGTGGTGGCTTTCCACCGCCAGCCGATCCTGCTCTTCGCGCGTGATGCCCCATTTGGCGGCGATGTTCTCGGCCGTCACGCCCATGTGGATGGTGTGGAACGGGTCGTGCAGCGCGCCCATCATCATGTCGATCATTTTCGTGTCGCCCATGCGCGCGCCAAAGCGCGTGGCCAGGCTGGCATAGGGCGCGCGGCTCATGTTCTCGGCGCCGCCGCCGATGGCGATATCGGCGTCGCCCAGCAGGATCGACTGGCTGGCGTTGACGATGGCCTGCAGGCCCGAGCCGCACAGGCGGTTGACGTTGTAGGCCGGCGTGCGTTCGCCGCAGCCGCCCTGGATCGCCGCGACGCGCGAGAGGTACATGTCCTTGGGCTCGGTATTGACGACGTGGCCGAACACCACGTGGCCGACGTCCTGGCCGTCGACGTGGGCGCGCGCCAGCGATTCGCGCACGACCAGGGCACCGAGTTCGGTGGGGGGCACGTCCTTCAAGCTGCCGCCAAAGGTACCGATGGCGGTGCGCACGCCGCTGACAACTACGACTTCACGGGTCATGGGAAACTCCTTTTAAGGGTCAAATGGGCTTCAAACGCTTGCTCTGCCTGCGCTGGTAGCTATCAAAATCATTCTGGAGGCGCTCAGGCCTCGCGCACGTCGGCGACCGGGTGGGTGCCAAAGTCCGGCCTCTGCAGCCAGGCCAGCACGCGGGCCGCGGCGTCGTCGGTCGAGGTGAGCTGGCCCGCCGTTTTGAGGCGGGCAAAGCTCTGTGCATCCGGAAAGGCGGCCGGGTCGGTGCCGCGCAGTTGGAGCTGCATGTCGGTGTCGATCACACCGGGAGCCAGCGAGCATACCTTGGCGCCGTGCGGCTGCAGCGCTTCGTCGAGCGCCAGGCAGCGCGTGAAATGGTCCATGCCGGCCTTGGCCGCGCAGTAGGCCGACTGCGACGCCATGGCGCGCCGGCCCAGCCCCGACGAGATGTTGAGCACCTTGCGCGGAACGCCCCAGTCCGCGGTGGCGCCCAGGAAGGCCGCGCACAGCAGCAGGGGTGCCTCCAGGCCCACGCGCAGGGCTCGCGCGAGGTCCGCCGGGGCGCTGGCGGACAGCGGCGCCACCGGCGGTATCACGCCGGCGTTGTTGATCAGTGTGGCGCTCTGCACCTCGCCGCGGGGCTGGGCGCCCAGCCAGCTGCGCAGCCGCTCGGCCGCTGCCTCGCCCTGCGCCAGGTCTTGCTGCCACTGCTCCAGTTGGGCGCCCGACGCTTGGGCCTGGGCGGCCAGGTCGGTGTTGGCGTGGCGGGAAATGGCCAGCAGCAGGTGGCCGGGGCGCAACAATTGGCGCGCCATGGCCAGGCCCATGCCGCGCGAGGCGCCTGTGAGGATGGTGAGGTGGTAAGGCATGGCGTGATGTTAGCGGGCCGCAGCGCGCGGGCCTGTCGTGGCTGCGACGGCGGCGAGGGACAGTCGCTGGGGTTTTGAAAATGATAGCTGTCAGCGCTTGTCCCATCAGCGTTCGGGGCTGTTTTGGCTTAAAAATCCGCCGGCAGGGCGTATTGCACCCAGGCGCCGCTTTCCGGGTGCGCGAACGCCAGCCGCGTGGCGTGCAGCAGCAGGCGCGGCGTGCGCGCTGCGGTGGCGGCGTCGGCATAGAGCGCGTCGCCCAGGATGGGGTGGCCCAGGGCCGCGAGGTGCACGCGCAGCTGGTGCGTGCGGCCGGTGACGGGTTCGAGTTCGAGCCGCGTGGTCTGCGCGGCCGCGTCGTGGCCGAGCACGCGCCAGCGCGTCTGGCTCGGCTTGCCGTGCGCGGCATCGACCACGCGCAGCGGGCGCCGCTCCCAGTCGGCGGCAATCGGCAGGTCGATGCTGCCCCAGGCACCGCCGGCGGGCGCGGCCATGCAGCCCTGCACCACGGCCTGGTAGCGCTTTTCGACATGGCGCTCGGCAAAGGCCTGGCTGAGGGCGCGCTGCACGCCTGCGCTGCGCGCCATCAGCACCAGGCCCGAAGTGGCCATGTCCAGCCGGTGCACGACCAGGGCACCGGGCCAGCGCTGCTGGGCGCGCGCGCTCAGGCAGTCCTGCTTGTCGGCGCCGCGCCCGGGCACGCACAGCAGGCCGGCGGGCTTGACCAGCACCAGCAGGCTGTCGTCGGCGTGCAGGCAGGTGATGGCGGGCGCGCCGTGCGGCTCAATGACCGACATGGCCTGTGCCATCGGGGTCGCCGCCCTCGCCGCTGAGCAGGCGTTGCACTGTGGCGCACAGTTCCTCGGCGTCGTTGGGTTTGTGGATCAGGGCGCGTGCGCCTTCGGCCAACGCGGCCTGCTCGATCTCGGCCGTGACATAGCCCGAGGCCAGCGCCACCGGCAGGTCGGCGCGGATGGCGTGGGCCTCGCGCACCAGGTCCACGCCGCAGTAGCCGGGCATGTTGTAGTCGGTCACCAGCAGGTCGTAGCGCTGCGGGTCGGCGCGCAGCGCGGCGGCGGCGGCGCGCGGGTCGGTGAAGCCGCTGACGGTGTAGCCGCGCCGGCGCAGCAGGCGCTGCACGAGAAAGACCAGCGCCTCGTCGTCGTCCACGTACATGACGTGGTGGTGCGCAGGCGCTGGCGTGGCTGCGGGGGCCGGTGCGGCGGCTGCTGCGGCAGGCGCCGCGGCCGCAGCAGCGGTGCCGGGCGGCGCGGGTTCGGCCACCGGGAAGTACAGCGTGAAGCGGCTGCCCTGGCCGGGCGTGCTGTGCACGTCGACCGCGCCCTGGTGCGTGCGCATGACGCCATGCACCACGGCCAGGCCCAGGCCCGTGCCCTGGCCCACGGGCTTGGTCGTGAAGAAGGGCTCGAACACGCGCTGCAAGGTCGCCGAGTCCATGCCCGGGCCGCTGTCGTGCACGGTGATGGCCACGTAGCTGCCCTGCGCCAGGCCCAGGCGCTCGCACAGCCGCGGGTCGGGGTGGGCCAGCACGGTCTCCACGGTGACCGTGCCGCGCGCCTCGCCGATGGCGTGGATGGCGTTGGTGCACAGGTTCAGCAGGGCCTGTTCGACCTGGGTGGGGTCGGCGTGGATGGCCGGCAGCGGGCGGGCGGTGTGCAGGCACAGCTCGATGGCCGGCGGCAGGGTCACGCGCAGCAGGCGCTGGGTGTCGTGCAGCACCTCGGACACCACCACGGCGCTGCGGTGCGGCGGCTCGTTGCGGCTGAAGGTGAGGATCTGGCGCACCAGGTCGCGCGCGCGGCGGCCCGCTTTTTCGATCTCGACCAGGCTTTCGAAGGCCGGCGCATCGGGGCCGCAGTCGGCCTTGGCCAGCTCGGCGTTGCCCAGGATGGCGCTGAGGATGTTGTTGAAGTCGTGCGCAATGCCGCCGGCCATGGTGCCCACGGCCTGCATCTTGTGCGACTCGCGCAGCTGGGCTTCGAGCTCGTTGCGGTGCGCCTCGGCCTTCTTGCGGCCCGTGAGGTCGCGCGCGAACACGGTCGTGGTCTCGCCCTCGGCGTGGCGCTCGAACGACACGCTCACTTCCACGGCCAACTCCTTGCCGCTGGCGCTGATCGCGGTCATCTCGCCCAGCAGGGCCTGGGTGGTGAGCTGGGCGAAGGCCAGGGCCTGCCCGGCCTCGGGCAGGAAGCGCGTGAGCGGGCTGCCCAGCGCGTCGCTGGCGGCGCACTGGAACAGCACCGCTGCCGTGGGGTTGAAGACCGTGATGCGCTGGTGCTGGTCGACGCAGACGATGGCGTCGAGGGCGGAGTTGATGACCGCTTCGAGCCGGCGTTCGCTGGCGTGCAGCTGGGCGTTGCGCTGCTGCAGTGCCTGCGCGCTGTGCTGCAGCGCCCGTCGCTCGGCCAGCAGCGGGCCCTGGTCGATGACGGCGCAGAGAAACTGCAGCAGCGTGGGCTCGCCGTCCTGCGGCGCCTCGATGCGGGCGATGTGCAGGTCGCCAGTGATGTGGCTGTGCGCACCGCAGCGGAACACCACTTCGGTCGCCTCGCCGTGGCCTTCGGTGCGCGCGCGCGCAAAAGCCTGCTGCACGCGCTCGGTGTCTGCGGCGCTGACGAAAGGCAGCAGCGACGTGAGAGGGCGGTCGCCTTCGGTGGGCTGGAACGAGCGGTGCGCCATCGCATTGGCCTGTACCACCATGTCGTGCTCGTCGAGCACCATAAGGGCCAGCGGCACGCTCGAAAACAGCGTCTCGAAGCGCTCGGAGGCGCTTTCGGCCGCTGCCTGGCTGTAGCGCAAAACCTTGTTTTGCACCTCCAGTTCGGCTTGGTAGGCGCGCAGCTCGGCGATCAGGCTGGCCACGGCGCCGGTGGGCCGGTCGGCCATCTGCCGGCGATCGGTGTCGGCGGCCGCGTCCGGCGGTGGCGCTGGGGACTCGGCGGTGCGCAGAAGAAAGGAGAGGTCGGGGCGGCTCATAAAGGGGGTGGCCGCACAGGCCGGCGGCAGCTGCGCTGCGCGCCGGGGTGTCGGCTGCGGCAGTGTAAGCGCGCCGCCGCCTGCCGACCGCCCGCGGCGGGCGGACTCAGGCTTCGTAGTCGCCGACCGGCAGGCAGCTGCAAAACAGGTTGCGGTCGCCGTACACGTTGTCGACGCGGCCCACGGGCGACCAGTATTTGGTCTGGCGCAGCGAGGGCACGGGGTAGGCCGCCGCCTCGCGCGGGTAGGGGCGGGTCCACTCGTGGGTGAGCAGGCTCTCGGCCGTGTGCGGTGCGTTCTTGAGCGGGTTGTCGTCCTGCGGCCAGGTGCCGGCCTCGATCTGGCGGATCTCGTGGCGGATCGCGACCATCGCGTCGATGAAGCGGTCGATCTCGTACAGCGTCTCGCTCTCGGTGGGCTCGACCATCAGCGTGTTGGGCACGGGGAAGGAGAGCGTGGGGGCGTGGAAGCCGTAGTCGATCAGCCGCTTGGCCACGTCCTCGGCCATCACGCCGCTGCTGTCCTTGAGCCCGCGCAGGTCCAGGATGCATTCATGCGCCACATGGCCGTTGGCGCTGGCGTACAGCGTCGGGTAGTGGGACGCCAGGCGGGCGCTGATGTAGTTGGCGCTCAGGATGGCGGTCTCGGTGGCGGCCTGCAGCCCTTCGGCGCCCATCATGCGGATGTACATCCAGCTGATCGGCAGCACGGCGGCATTGCCCAGCGGCGCTGCGCTGACCGCGCCCACGCCGCCCGCCACACCGCCCGCCACACCGCCCGTGGCATGGCCGGGCAGGTAGGGCACGAGGTCCTCGACCACGCACACGGGGCCGACGCCGGGGCCGCCGCCGCCGTGCGGGATGCAGAAGGTCTTGTGCAGGTTCAGGTGGCTCACGTCGCCGCCGAACTCGCCGGGCGCGGCCACGCCGACCAGCGCGTTCATGTTCGCGCCGTCCACATAGACGCGGCCGCCGTGCTGGTGTACCAGGGCGCACAGCGCTTTCACCTGGGTCTCGAACACCCCGTGCGTGCTGGGATAGGTGATCATCACGCAGGCCAGGCGGTCGCTGTGCCGCTCGCATTGGGCCTGCAGGTCGTCCAAATCCACGTTGCCGTTGGCGTCGCAGGCGGTCACCACGACCTGCATGCCCACCATCTGGGCGCTGGCGGGGTTGGTGCCGTGCGCGCTGCTGGGGATCAGGCAGATGTTGCGGTGGCCCTGGCCCTGGGCCGCGTGGTAGGCCTTGATGGCGAGCAGGCCGGCGTATTCGCCCTGCGAGCCGGCGTTGGGCTGCAGGCTGATGCCGGCGTAGCCTGTGGCCTGGCACAGCCAGGCGCGCAGCTGCGCGTCGAGCTCGGCGTAGCCCTGCAGCTGGTCGGCCGGCGCGAACGGGTGCATGTTCGCGAACTCGGGCCAGGTGATCGGGATCATTTCGCTCGTGGCGTTGAGCTTCATGGTGCACGAGCCCAGCGGGATCATGCTGCGGTCGAGCGCCAGGTCCTTGTCGGACAGCTGGCGGATGTAGCGCAGCATGGCCGTCTCGGAATGGTGGGTGTTGAAGACCGGGTGCGTGAGGTAGCTGCTGGTGCGGCGCAGCCCGGCAGGGATCAAGGGCTCGACGCCGTCTTCAAAGGCGTCGAAGCTTGGAAGCGGCTGGCCGTCCTGCGCAAAGATCTGCCACAGCAGCTCGATGTCGGCGCGCGTGGTGGTTTCGTCGAGCGAGATGCAGAGATAGTCTTCGAAGTAAATTCGCAGGTTGGCGCCCATCTGCACTGCGCGAGCAGCTATGGTTTTGGTAGCGTCATCGGTTTTCAGCGACAGGGTGTCGAAGCAGTGTTGCGGGCGCACGGGGGCCCCCAGCTGTGCGAGGCCCTGCGCCAGGATGGCGGTGTAGGCTGCCACGCGCTGCGCAATGCGGCGCAGGCCCTGCGGCCCGTGGTAGACCGCGTACATGCTGGCGATCACCGCCGGCAGCACCTGGGCGGTGCAGATGTTGGAGGTGGCTTTTTCGCGGCGGATGTGCTGCTCGCGTGTCTGCAGGGCCAGGCGGTAGGCCGGGTTGCCGTGCGTGTCCACGCTCACGCCGACCAGGCGCCCGGGCAGCGAGCGCTTGAACTCGTCGCGGCAGGCCATGTAGGCGGCGTGCGGGCCGCCAGCGCCCATGGGCATGCCCAGGCGCTGCGTGGTGCCGACGACGATGTCGGCGCCCCATTCGCCGGGCGGCGTGATCAGCGTGAGGGCCAGCAGGTCGGCTGCTGCGATGAAGGCGGCCTGTCGGGCGTGGGCTTTCTCCACGTCGGCACGCAGGTCGTCGATGCGGCCGCTGGTGGCGGGGTACTGGGCCAGCACGGCGAAATAGTCGCCGTCCAGCGCGGCGTCCCACTGTTCGCGTGAATCAGCGAGCACGACCTCAATGCCCAGCGGCTGGGCGCGGGTCTGGATGACCTCGATGGTCTGCGGGTGCGCGTCGCCGGCCACGATGAAGCGGTTGCTGCGGGATTTGACCGAGCGCTTGGCCAGCGCCATGGCCTCGGCGGCGGCCGTGGCCTCGTCGAGCATGGAGGCGTTGGCCATGGGCATGGCCGTGAGGTCGCACACCAGGGTCTGGAAATTGAGCAGGGCTTCGAGGCGGCCCTGTGAGATCTCGGCCTGGTAAGGCGTGTAGGCCGTGTACCAGGCCGGGTTCTCCAGCACGTTGCGCAGGATGACGCCGGGCGTGTGCGTGCCGTAGTAGCCCTGGCCGATGAAGCTGCGCAGGACTTTGTTCTTCGATGCCAACGCCTTGAGTTCGGCCAGCGCCTGCGCCTCGGTCACCGGCGCGGGCAGGTCCATGGCGCGGCTGCGCGCAATGGAACGGGGCACGATGGAGTCGATGAGGGCGCGGCGCGAGGCCTCGCCGACCACCGACAGCATGTGCGCCTCGTCGGCCGGATCGATGCCGATGTGGCGGGGCAGGAATTCGGTGGCGTTTTCGAGCTCGCCGAGCGGCGAAAGGTTCTGCAGGGCGGAGGGCATCGGCATGGGAAGGGCCAGTCTGGAAGGGGGTTAGGCGTTCTGGGCGAAGTCGGTGTAGGCGGTCTCGTCCATGAGCTCGGTCAGTTGCGCCGGGTCGCTGAGCTTGACCTTGAAGAACCAGCCTGCGCCCAGCGGGTCGGAGTTGGCGAGCGACGGGTCGGCGCGCAGGGCTTCGTTGACTTCGACGATTTCGCCGCTCAGCGGCATGAACACATCGGCCGCGGCCTTGACCGACTCGACCACGCCGGCGACATCGCCCTGCGCAAAGGTGGCGCCGACTTCGGGCAGGTCGACGAAGACCACGTCGCCCAGCGCGTCTTGCGCGTGCACGGTGATGCCGACAACGGCGGCCTGGGGGTCAGCGGCGTTGACCCATTCGTGGTCGCGCGAGTAATGGATGGACATGGAACAGTTCTCCGGTCAAAGTGGTGGAATCAGGAATGTAACGGGCGGCGCAGGCAAAAAACGCATGGGCGCACGCCCGCAGCTGCGGTCAGCCGCGGTGGTAGCGCGTGGGCACGAAGGGCGTGGGCGCCACCACCATGGGCACGGGCTTGCCGCGCACGAGGGCGAACAGTTCGGTGCCAACGGGGGCGTAGTCGGGCTGCACATAGGCCATGGCGATGGGCTGGTTCAGCGTGGGGCTCAGCAGGCCGCTGGTGACCTGGCCGACGGCCTGGCCGTCCAGGTTCTCCAGCACGGCGGGTTCGCGCACGGGGACGCGCTCTTTGGCGACCAGGGCGACGCGCTTGCGCGTGAGCAGGGCGGGGTCGTCGAGCTGCGCCAGCACCGTGCCGGCGCCGGGAAAGCCGCCCGCGCGCGCGCCGCCGCTGCGGCGCACCTTCGAGATCGCCCAGTTCAGGCCCGCCTCGGGCGGCGTGGTGCTGGTGTCGAGGTCGTTGCCGTACAGGCACAGGCCCGCTTCCAGGCGCAGCGAGTTGCGTGCACCCAGTCCGATGGGCTTGACTTGGGGCTGCGCCAGCAGCGCGCGCGCCAGGGTGTCGGCCTGGGCGGCGGGCACGGAGATTTCAAAACCGTCCTCGCCGGTGTAGCCGCTGCGCGTGACAAAGCAGTCGCTGCCCGCGATGCGGAAGTTGCCGCCGGTCATGAACACCAGCTTGTCGGTGCCGGGCGCCAGGCGCGCGAGCACGGCTGCGGCGTGCGGGCCCTGCAGCGCCAGCAGGGCCTGGTCGGGCAGCGCAATGACCTGGCAGCGCTGGCCGATGTGGGCCTGGATGTGCGCGATGTCGCCCAGCTTGCAGGCGCCGTTGACGATGGCGAAGATCTCGTCCTGCGCCACGCGAAAAAACATCAGGTCGTCGATGATTCCGCCCGCGTCGTTGAGCAGCAGGCCGTAGCGCTGCTTGCCCACGGGCAGGTCGACGACGTCGACGGGCATCAGGGTTTCGAATGCGGCCGCGGCGTCGGGTCCGATCAGGCGCAGCTGGCCCATGTGCGAGACATCGAACAGGCCGGCTGCCTGGCGCGTGTGCAGGTGCTCGGCCATCAGGCCGGCGGGGTACTGCACGGGCATGGAGTAGCCGGCGAACGGCACCATGCGCGCGCCCAGTTCGAGGTGCAGCGCGTTCAGCGGCGTGGTCAGCAAGGGGGCGGCGGCGGTGGCGGACATGGAGATCTCCAGGGCAAATGGGGGCCGTGGCCCACAGGCCACGCGATTTGCCCTGCTGTCCGCTTTACCTGAGAGATTCGCCCGGCGCTGCACAGCGCGGGGGTTGCTCCTTCGGTGGGTGGCCGCTGGGGCGGCCACCTCTCTCCAGCAAGGGAACGCCCGCATCCCTGCGGGCGCTTGTCAGTCCTTTTGCCTGAGCGTTTGGTTTTCACCTGCGCCTTCGGCGGTACCGCGCACCAGGCAATGGCGGGGCACTCTCTCCTGAACCGGCGAATTCTACCTACTTTGCGTAGACCAGATCGCGCAGCGCGAGCGACAGCGAGGGCACGTAGGTGATGACCATCAGGCAGGCCAGGATGACCAGCACAAAGGGCAGCAGGTGCGTGACGATGCGGTCGAGCGAGATGCGCGCCACCGTGCAGGCGGCGAACAGGTTAACGCCGAACGGCGGCGTGATCATGCCGAGCGCCAGGTTGACCACCATGATCAGGCCAAAGTGCACCGGGTCGATGCCGAAATGCTGGGCCACGGGCGCCAGGATGGGCGCCAGCACGATGATGGCGGCGCTGGTCTCGATGAACATGCCGATCAAGAACAGGGCCGCATTCACCCCGAGCAGGAACAGCGCGGGCGACTGCAGCACCTCCTGCAGCCAGCGGCCGATCGCGTCGGGCACGCCGGCGCGCGTGATCAGGAAGGCGAACAGCCCGGCGTTGGCGATGATGAACATGATCACCGCCGACGAGAGCACCGATTTGCGCAATATCGCGGCCAGGTCCTGGGGCTTGATCTCGCGGTAGATCACGACGCCCACCACCAGCGCATAGAACACCGCCACGGCCGAGGCCTCGGTGGGCGTGAAGATGCCGCCGTAGATGCCGCCCAGGATGATCACCGGCATGAGCAGCGCCCAGCCGGCCTGCAGCGTGGCGCGGCCGAGCGGCATGCGCCCCGTGCCGTCGTTCTTGCCCCAGCCCTTCCATTTGCAATAGAGCCACACGAACAGCATCAGCGCGCCGCTGATGAGAAAGCCCGGGCCAAAGCCCGCGATGAACAGTTCGCCGATCGACACCTCGGCGCTCACGCCGTAGAGGATCAGCGGAATCGACGGCGGAATGATCACGCCGAGCTCGGCGCTCGTGGCCTGCAGCGCGGCGGCGTAGCTGGTCGGGTAGCCGTGCTTGATGAGCGCGGGGATCAGGATGGCGCCGATGGCGAACGTGGTTGCCACCGACGAGCCCGAGACCGCCGCAAAGATCATGCAGGTCAGCACGCAGGTCATGGGCAGGCCGCCCTGCACGCCGCCGACGATGCTCTTGGCGAACTCGACCAGGCGGCGCGAGATGCCGCCGGTCTCCATCAGGTTGCCGGCGAGGATGAAGAATGGAATGGCGGCCAGCGGAAACTTGTTGATGGAACCGAACATTTCCTTCACGGAAATCAGCATGTGCGCGTTCGACGCCTGGATGCCCAGGATGGCCGCCAATCCGATGGACACCGCAACGGAAACGGTGAGCGCGAAGCACACCACCATGGTGGAGATCATGACGCTGGTCATTGCGCGGTCTCCAGTTCCATGCGGCGCGGATCGATCAGGTTGCCGATGATGCCGACCACGCAGAACACACCACCGGCCGGCATCGCCAGATAGGCCCAGAACATCGACACCGATTCGAGGCCCGCCATGCTCTGCACGGCGCCGCGCTGGGTGTAGTCCCAGCCCCACCAGATGATGATGGCGATCAGCGTGAGCGCGGCGAGCGCCACGACCCATTCCAGCACGCGCTGCAGATGGGGTGGACTCCAGCGGTAGAGCACGTCCACGCTGACCATGGCGCCCTGGCGGAAGGCCGCCGGGATGCCGAGGAACACCATCCAGATCAGGCTGAAGCGGATCAGCACCTCGGTCCACTCGGCGGGTTGCTCGAACACGAAGCGCATCAGAATCTGGAACATGCCGAGCGCGGACGCGATGGCGAGCATGGCGCAGGCGCCCCACATGGCGACCGACGTGCACCAGCGTTCAAAAGTAAGGAATTGATTTTTCATGGGACTGCACGGGCGCGCCGGGATGCTCACCCCAAAGAGCAGAGTTTTGGAATGAAAACGCCCGTTGGTGCAATACCGACGGGCGTTGATAGCTATGAAAAGAGAAGTTGGATCGACTTACTTTACGTTGCGGATCTTGTCGAGCGTGGCCTTGCCGAACTGCTTTTCGAACTCGGCGTTCACGGGGGCGAGCGCCGCCACGAACTTGGCCTTGTCGATGGTGTCGATCACCGTCATGCCCTTGGCGCGCAGGTCGGCCACGCCCTTCGCGTCGTCCTCGTCCACGCGCGCGCGGTTGGCCTTGGTGCCTTCCTTGGCGGCGTCGAGGAAGGCCTGCTTGTCGGCGGCCGAGAGCTTGTCGAAAGACGCCTTGTTCATCACGAAGATGCAGGGCGAGTAGACGTGGCCGGTGAGCGTCAGGTGCTTTTGCACCTGGTCGAACTTGGCCGAGATGATGACGGGCAGCGGGTTCTCCTGGCCGTCGACGGTGCCCTGCTGCAACGCGGTGAACACCTCGGGGAAGGCCATGGGCGTGGTGATGATGCCAAAGCCCTTGTAGGCGGCGATGTGCACCGGGTTCTCCATGGTGCGCATCTTCAGGCCCTTGAGGTCGGCCGGGTCCTTCACATCGCGCTTGCTGTTCGTCATGTGGCGAAAGCCGTTCTCGGCCCAGGCCAGGGCCTTGAAGCCCTTGGCGTCGAACTTGGTCAGCATCTCCTGGCCGATGGGGCCGTCGAGCACGGCGCGGGCGTGCGCCTTGTCGCGGAACAGGAAGGGCACGTCGAGGATCTTCGTCTCGGGCACGAAGTTGGGCACCGGGCCGGTCGAGCTGAACGCCAGCTCCTGCGTGCCCAGCTGCACGGCTTCGATGGATTCGCGCTCGCCGCCGAGGGCGCCGTTGTAGAAGGTCTGCACCTTGTAGCGCCCGCCCGTGCGCTTTTCGACTTCCTTGGCAAACGTATCGATGGCCACGCCCTGGTGCGAGTTCTGCGCCGTCGAGATGCTGATGCGCATGGCGGTCTGTGCGGATGCGGCGGCAGCAAAGCCGAGCGCGAGGCCCAGGCCGAGGGCGAGTTTGGTCAATTGCATGGAGTCTCCTGTCGGGATTTTTGCGGGGGTTGGGCGGGGTGCCTGCCACGGCGGGCGTGCGGCGTGCCACTCGCAAAAATTATGGCGCTGCAACATGGCCAGGGACATCGGGGTTTGCGCGGGTGTGCTAGAAAAGGCCGTGGTGCAGGGGGAGACGGGATGCCGCAGGGGGCGCGGGCTTGCCAGGCGCCCCCGGAGCTGGCGGTAACCAGTCGGGGGCCTGTCGGTTTGTGCGCTCCGGTAAAAGCGCCTTGATGGTTCAAGTATGGTGCGGCGGGGGGAGACGGTTTTTCTGAATTTGCGACGTTTTTCTGAGAATGCAGAAAATTATTCTGACAAATCGCCATTCTGTGAATAATGCGGCGAATGGATCGATTGGACAGAAAAATTCTCGCCGTTCTGCAGGGCAATGCGCGCGCCAGCCTGCACGACATCGGCCAGGCCGTGGGCCTGAGCCCCTCGCCCTGCTGGGGGCGCATCAAGAAGATGGAAGAGGCCGGCGTGATCGAGGGCTACACCGTGCGCCTGAACCCGCACGCCCTCGGGCTGGGCGACACGGTGCTGGTGCAGGTCACGCTCGACAGCCACTCCGACAACACGCTGGAAAAGTTTGGCGAAACCTTGGCCAGCATTCCCGAGGTGATCGAGGCGCACCTGGTGTCGGGCGACTACGACTACCTGCTGCGCGTGGTGGTCAAGGACACGCGCGACTACGAGCGCCTTCTGCGCGAGAAGCTCTACAAGATCAAGGGCATCCGCCACAGTCGCTCCAGCTTCGTGCTGCGCACGCTGAAGAAAGCCGATCTGCCGCTGTTCGCCGATTGAGTCTGTTTTAGGTCAAATCGGCCTCTAACGCTTTCTGGTAAAGCGCCAGCAGCTGTCGATTTTGATGTTGAAGGCCTGTCTGCAGCCCCGGAAGGAGCGCAGGCAGGTGCCACGGGCTCAGCCCAGCAGCAGCGCGTCGTCGGCCAGTTTTTCGCCGCGCACCTTCTCGAACATCTTGAGCAGGTCGGGCACGTCGAGGCGGCTGCGCTCCTCGCCCGACACGTCCAGCACCACCTGGCCCTGGTGCAGCATGACGGTGCGCTCGCCCACGTCAAGGGCCTGGCGCATGCTGTGCGTGACCATCATCGTGGTGAGCCGGTTTTCGGCCACGATGCGGGCCGTCAGCTGCAGCACGAAGTCGGCGGTGCGCGGGTCGAGCGCGGCGGTGTGCTCGTCGAGCAGCAGGATGCGCGAGGGCTGCAGCGCCGCCATCAGCAGGCTCACGGCCTGGCGCTGGCCGCCCGAGAGCAGACCGATGCGGTCGGTGAGGCGGCTCTCCAGCCCCAGGCCCAGCGTGGCCAGGCGCGCGCGGACGGTCTCGCGCAGTGCGGTCTTGACGGCGCTGCGCAGGCCGCGGCGCGTGCCGCGCTGCTGCGCCAGGGCCATGTTCTCTTCGATGGTCAGGTCTTCGCAGGTGCCGGCCATGGGGTCCTGGAACACGCGGGCCACGCGCGATGAGCGCTCCCATACGGGCAGGCGCGTGACGTCGCTGCCGTCGATGGTGACGCGGCCGCTGTCCACCGCCAGGTCGCCCGAGATGGCGTTCAGGAAGGTGGACTTGCCGGCCCCGTTGGAGCCAATGACGGTGACGAACTGGCCGGCCGGGATGTCGAGCGACATGCCGCGCAGCGCGCGCATTTCGATCGGCGTGCCGGGGTTGAAGGTGATTTCGAGGTTTTGGGCGCTCAGCATGGGTCTTCTCTCGGGTGCGCTCAGTTCGGGCGGCGTTTGGCCAGCTTGCGCTTGAGCTGGGGAATGACCAGCGCGATGGTGACGAGCACGGCGGTGACCAGGTTCAGGTCCTGCGCCTTGAGGCCGATGAAGTCGCTGTTGAGCGCCAGCGCGATGAAAAAGCGGTAGACGATGGCACCGATGACGACGGCCAGCGTGGCGTAGATCAGGCGGCGCGACGGCAGGATGCTCTCGCCCACGATCACCGCCGCCAAGCCGATGACGATGGTGCCGATGCCCATGGAGATGTCGGAGCCGCCCTGCGTCTGGGCAAACAGCGCGCCCGCCAAGCCCACCAAGGCGTTGGAGACGGCCATGCCCAGCAGCACCATGGCGCCGGTGTTGACGCCCTGCGAGCGGGCCATGCGCGCATTGGAGCCGGTGGCGCGGATCGCCAGGCCCCGTTCGGTCGAGAAGAACCAGTCCATGAACAGCTTGGCGGCGATGACGATGACGGCCAGCAGCAGCGGGCGCGCCACGTAGTCGTCCATGCCGGCGGGCTGCAGCAGGGTGAACAGCGTGGGGTCGTTGATGAGCGGCACATTGGGGCCGCCCATGACGCGCAGGTTGATCGAGTACAGCGCGATCATCACCAGGATGCTGGCCAGCAGGTCCATGATCTTGAGGCGCACATTGAGCCAGCCGGTGACGAGCCCGGCGAAGGCGCCCGCGGCGGTGGCGGCCAGCGTGGCGAGCCAGGGGTTGACGCCCGAGGAGATCAGGATGGCGCAGACCGCGCCGCCGAGCGGAAAGCTGCCGTCCACGGTCAGGTCGGGAAAGCGCAGCAGCCTGAACGAAATGAACACGCCCAGCGCCACGAGGCTGAAGATCAGGCCGATTTCAATGGCGCCGAGCAGGGAAAAGAGAGACATGGACGGCCAACGGTGGAATTAAAAGAAAGCAGGAGCCATGCGGTGCATGGCCCCTGCCGGTGGGTTGCGCCGTGCGGCGCCCCAAGGGCGCTCAGGCGCTCATTGCACCACTTGCGCGGCCGACTTGACGAGCGCGTCGGACAGCTTCACGCCCTGCTTCTCGGCGGCGCCGGGGTTCACGAACAGCTCCATCTTGGTGCTCACTTCGGGCTTGATGTCGCCGGGCTTCTCGCCCTTGAGGATGCGCGCGACCATGCGGCCGGTCTGCTCGCCCAGGTCGCGGTAGTTGATGCCGAAAGCGGCAATCGCACCGCGCTTGACGCTGTCGGTGTCCGAGGCGACGAGCGGGATCTTGGCTTCCTGGCCGACCTTGACCAGCGCTTCGTAGGCCGAGACCACGTTGTTGTCGGTATTGGTGTAGATCACGTCGACCTTGCCGATCAGGCTGCGCGCGGCGCTGCCCACGTCCACCGAGCGCGGCGCGGCGGCTTCGACCAGCGTCATGCCCAGCTTGGGCAGCAGCTCTTTCATCTGCTTGATCACGACCACCGAGTTGGCTTCGCCGGGGTTGTAGACCATGCCCACGCGCTTGGCATTGGGCACGACCTGCTTGACCAGGTCCATCTGCTTGTCGAGCGCCAGCAGGTCGGACACGCCGGTCACGTTGGTGTGCGAGGCGTTCCAGCTGGGCACGAGCTTGGCGGCGACGGGGTCGGTCACGGCCGAGAACACCACGGGCACGGTCTTGGTCGAGGCGATCACGGCCTGGGCCGAGGGCGTGGCGATGGCGACGATGGCGTCGGGCTTGTCGCCAACGAACTTGCGCGCGATCTGCGCGGCCGTGCCGGTGTTGCCTTGGGCGCTCTGGTACTGCCACTTCAGGTTCTTGCCCGATTCGAAGCCCGCTTCCTTGAGGGCGGCCTGCACACCGTCGCGCACGGCGTCGAGTGCCGGGTGTTCGACGATGGCCGTGACGGCGACCGATTTCTGCTGGGCGTGGGCCGGTGCGATGAACGCCATGGCCAGTGCCAATGCGCCCAGGGGTGCCCAAGACATTTGCTTCATTTCCATCTCCAACCTTGTATCTGTCGTTGTGTCCTGCTTGATTCCGAGAAGGCCCGCGCAGGAGGGTCGCCGGGCCCCGCGGGCGAGTCTACTGCAGCGCAGCGAGGGAGCAGGGGTGGCGCGCCGCGCAGTCAGCGCGCTGGAGCGTGCTTGCGCCCTTGCGCGCGCCGGATGGCCCAGCCCAACACGAGCAGCACGATCAGAACAGCGATGGCCATGCCCCAGCGGGCCAGCTGGACCAGGGTGTTGTCCGGGGCGTTGCTGCGCAATCGGGCCACCTGGCTTTCGGTGACGCGGGCCTGGGGATTGCCGTATTCCTTGAGCAGGTAGTTGCCCAGGGTGCTGATCTGCGGATCGGTGAGCTCGTGCGCGAAGGCCGGCATGATGCTGTCGCGGCCGTGCCGCGGCACGCCTTGCAGGATGGACAGCACGAGGTTGTTGGTGTTGCTGCGCCCCAAGGTGCTGTGGTGAAACAGCGCGGGCAGCTTGCCGTCGGCGCTGCCTTGCGCCTGCGCCTGGTGGCAGCTGGCGCAGAGCGCGTCGTAGAGCTGCGGTCCGGTCATGCTGCCGAGGTTTTGCGGCAGTGCCACGCCGCGGATGCTGGCCAGCTGGTCCGTGGCCTGGCCCCAGGAGTAGGCGGGCTGGGTAGCGGCGGGGTCTGCGATGGCGGGCGTGGATTTGAGGTACACGGCCATCGCGTGCAGGTCGGCCTCGGAAAGTCGGCTGAGGCTGTGGTCCACGGCTTCGGCCATCGGGCCGCCGCTGGAGCCTTTGCCGACCACATGGCCTTCGCGCATGTAGCGCACCAGTTCGTCTTCGGACCAGCCACCGATGCCGCCCTGGGGGTCGGACGAGATGTTGGGCGCATGCCATGGCCCGGCTTCACCGCCGCCCAGGCTGCGCTTCGGGTCTTCGGCCATCAGGGCGTTGCGCGGCGTATGGCAGGCGCTGCAATGGGCCAGGCCCTGCACCAGGTAGGCGCCCCGGTTCCATTCGGGCGTCTGCTGTGCGTTGGGCTGGTAGGGCGTGGTGTCGAGGAACAAGGCATTCCACACGGCCAGGGAGGCCCGGATGCTGAAAGGGAAAGGCAGCTGGGTGGCCGGGGGGGCGCTGTCGATGGGCGCGACGCCGTGCATGAAGTAGGCGTACATCGCCGCCATGTCATCGTCGGTGGTCTTGGCATAAGCCGTGTACGGCATGGCCGGGTACAGGTAGGCCCCGTCGGCGCGCCGCCCCTGGCGCAGGGCGGCCGTGAATTGCGCCAGCGTGTAGTTGCCGATGCCCGAGGTTTTCGAGGGCGTGATGTTGGTGGAGTAAATGGCGCCCAGCGGGGTGGCGATAGCCAGGCCGCCGGCCATGGCCGCGCCTTGGGGCGCTGTATGGCAGGCCACGCAGTCGCCCGCCGTCGCGAGGTAGCGGCCGCGTTCGACCAGGTCTTGGGGTGCGGTGGCCGGGGCCTGGGCCCGGGCGCTGAGCGCCACCAGACACAGGGCCGCAACCAGGCCGGTGCGAAGACAAGAGTTCAGGCAAGTGCGCATGCTCAGCTCCTGGCGCTGGGGGCTGCGGCGCGCGGCACCGGCTGGCCGGTCTGCTGCGCCAGCAGGTGCTGCGCGCTGCGCAGGGCCACCGCGATGCCGTTTTGCGTCGAATTGCAGGTGGAAGAGGTGGGCAGCACGCCGGTGCCGGCGAGGTACAGGTTCTCGTGGTCGTGGGCCCGGCCCCATTCGTCGCACACCGACACGGCCGGGTCAGTGCCCATGCTCACGGTGCCGCAGATGTGCTGGTTGTTGGCGAAGTCGCCGTCCTTGCTGAAGCGCAGGTTGGTGCCGCCCATCAGCTCGGCAATGCGCTTGAAGTCTTGCTGCGAGCGCACATGGCCGGCGCGGGTGTAGTCGTCGATCGAGTAGTGGGTCTGCGGCTTGGGCAGGCCCATGGCATCTTTCTGGTCGCTGAGCGCGATGCGGTGCTCGGGCCTGGGCAGCACCTCGAGCACGTTCTTGACGTTCATTTCGCGGGCGGCGCTGTAGCGCAGGCGGCGTTCGAACTCGGGCCCGTACACCCCTTCGTCGATCAGCGCCCTGGTGGTCACGTCCACGCGGGAGATGTTGGTGAAGTCGAGCCGGTAGGCCGCATGCCCCGAGCGGAAGGCGCCATCGCGCATGGTGTTGATGGAATTGGGGCTCTGCGGCCCCCGGCCCAGCCACACGTCCTCGTCGGCGTCGAAGGTGAGCGAGGTGCTGGGGTGGTCCATCAGGTGGCGGCCCACCATGTCGCGGCTGTTGGCAATGCCGCGCGGGAACTTGTCGCTTTGCGACAGCAGCAGCAGGCGCGGGCTCTCCACCCCGTTGGCCGCAACGATGAAGGTCTTGCCGGTGACCCGGTGCGCCACCTTGTCGGGGTCGTAGTAGTGCGCCGCGGTGATGCGGGCAGCGGCATCGTGCTCGAGCTTGAACACATTGGCGTTCGCCTGCAGCCTGGCGCCGGCCGCCAGCGCCGCGTCCACGGACAGGCCGCCGTGGTACTGCGCGTCGATCGGGCAGATCGGCTGGCAGCTGTTGTTGCCGCAGCAGGGCGGGCGGCCATCGTAGCTGCGGCTGTTGCGGGCGGTGGTGTTGCCGACCACGTCGTATTCGGGGGCGAGGCGTTCGCGCAGGCGGCGCATCGCCCAGACCTCCGCCACCGGCTCCATCGGGAACGGTTTGCTGCGCGGCGAGCCGGTGTTGGGCGCGCCCGAGACGCCCATGATCTCCTCGGCTTCCTGGTAATACGGCTCCAGCTCGTCGTAGCCAAAGGGCCAGTCCACGCCCACGCCATAGAGGCTGTGGATGTGGAAGTCGTTGGGCACGTTGCGCCACGCCTGCGCGGCCCAGTGCCAGGTGGTGCCGCCCACCTGCCGGATGTATTCGGCCTTGTAGGGGTAGGGGCCGGCGTGCACCATGTAGCCGTTGTCTTCGGGCTGGTAGACGGGGTGCGGCGCCCAGGGCGAAGGCGGGTAGGGCGACATCCAGTCGCTGCGGCGCGGCGAATTGCGAAAGCGCGCCACCAGTTCGGCCCGCGTGACGAGCGGGCCGGCTTCGAGCATCAGCACCGAGGCGCCAGCCAGGGCAAGCTTGCGTGCCAGCAGCGCGCCGATGATGCCGGAACCGACGATGACGAAATCTGCGGAGAGGTCTTGCGGCATAGGCACCTCAGGTGTTGGGGTTGGCGCTCCAGCTGCCGGGCGCGCCGTAGGCGTAGGTGGGCGGCCTGAGCTTGTCCGAGACGGTGGCGGCATTGAGGGCGTGTTCGAAGGCCACGACGCGGGCCTGTGGTCCATCGCCCACGACACCAAGGTACCAGGCCGCCATGACCTGGCTGGGCAGTGCGGCGAAGGGCGGCTTTTCAGCGGTCAGCAGCGCTGGCAAGTTGGGCAGCAGGACTTTGCGCGTTTGCAGGAGGTCGAGCAGATCGGTGGCGTGCTGGTCGAAGCTCGTGTCGCTGGCCTGCAGCGCCTCCAGCAAGCGGCGGCCCAGCGTCGGGTCCAGCGTGTCGCGTCCGGTGAGCAGCTGGGACAAGGTCAGGAAGGTGGTCTGCGCACCGCCTTCCACCGGAAAGGCCGGTGTCCAGGGCCACAGCGCCACGGTGGCGGCGGCCAGGGCCCCGCCGATGACGTGGCGCCTGCGCAGGGCAAAGGGCGGGCTCAATGGGGTGGACGGCATGCCATTTCTCCATCGTGGGGTCACGCCCGCGAGGAGACCCCGGGGGGTGAGGTGGCGCCAGTATGTTCCTATTTCTGGGTTTGTGCCGGACCGCGGCCAGGGCGCGGAGGCGCCCGCTGCGCTGCTGCGGTGGCCGGTTTGGATGCGACATGAAAAAGGGCCTGCAACGCAGGCCCACAAAGCGCAGAGTGCTATGGTTTTTACATGCCAGAGTAGTTCGGGCCGCCGCCGCCTTCGGGCGTGACCCAGACGATGTTCTGCGTCGGGTCCTTGATGTCGCAGGTCTTGCAGTGCACGCAGTTTTGCGCATTGATCTGCAGGCGCTGGGCGCTGCCGCCCTGGGCTTCGTCGGGCACGAATTCGTACACGCCGGCCGGGCAGTAGCGCGCCTCGGGGCCCGCGTACTGGGCCAGGTTGACGTTGACCGGCACGCTCGCATCCTTGAGCGTGAGGTGGGCCGGCTGGTCTTCGGCATGGTTGGTGTTGCTGATGAACACGCTCGAGAGTCGGTCGAAGGTGAGCTTGCCGTCGGGCTTGGGGTAGACGATGGGCTTGCACTGGGCCGCGGGCTTGAGGCTGGCGTGGTCGGGCGTGTGGCGGTGCAGCGTCCACGGGATGTTGCCCTTGAGCACGAACTGCTCGATGCCGTTCATCAGCGTGGCGGTGGTCAGCCCCTTCTTGAACCAGGCTTTGAAATTGCGCGCCTTGTTGAGCTCGGTGTAGAGCCAGCTGTCCTCAAACGCCTTGGGGTAGGCGCTGAGCTCGTCGTGCTGGCGGCCCGCCTGGATCGCGTCGAACGCGGCCTCGGCGGCCAGCATGCCGGTCTTGATGGCGGCGTGGCTGCCCTTGATGCGGCTCACGTTCAGGTAGCCGGCCTCGCAGCCGACCAGCGCGCCGCCGGGGAACACCGTCTTGGGCAGCGACATCAGGCCGCCGGCCGTGATGGCGCGCGCGCCGTAGCCGATGCGCTTGGCCGGCTTGATGCCCTTGGAAGCGTCGCCTTCAAGGTACCAGCGGATGTTGGGGTGGGTCTTCCAGCGCTGGAATTCCTCGAACGGGCTCAGGTAGGGGTTGCTGTAGTCCAGGCCCGTGATGAAGCCCAGCGCCACCTTGTTGTCTTCGGCGTGGTAGAGGAAGGCGCCGCCGTAGGTGTCGGCGTCCATCGGCCAGCCGGCGGTGTGCAGCACGAAGCCGGGCTGGTGGCGGGCCGGATCGATCTCCCACAGCTCCTTGACGCCGATGCCATAGGCCTGCGGATCACGGCCCTCGTCGAGCTTGAACCGGGCCAGCAGCTGCCGGCCCAGGCTGCCGCGCGCGCCCTCGGCAAAAATCGTGTACTTGGCGTGCAGCTCCATGCCCAGCTGGAAGTCGGCCGTGGGTTCGTGGTCCTTGCCCACGCCCATGTTGCCGGTGGCCACGCCCTTGACGGAGCCGTCGGCGTTGTAGAGCACCTCGGCCGCAGGAAAGCCGGGGAAGATCTCCACGCCCAGGCCCTCGGCCTGCTCGGCCAGCCAGCGCGTGACATTGCCCAGGCTGACGATGTAGTTGCCGTGGTTCTGGAAGCACTCGGGCAGCAGGAAGTTGGGCGTGCGGAATGACGATTTTTCGCCCAGGAACACCATGGCGTCGTCGGTGACGGGCTGGTGCAGCGGTGCGCCCAGCTCCCTCCAATTGGGAAACAGCTCGGTCAACGCCTTGGGGTCCATGATGGCGCCCGAGAGAATGTGCGCGCCGGGCTCGGAGCCCTTTTCGAGCACCACGACCGAGAGGTCCTTGCCGCTGTGCGCGGCAAGCTGCTTGAGACGGATGGCGGTGGACAGGCCGGCAGGGCCGCCGCCGACTACGACCACGTCGTATTCCATGGCTTCGCGGGGGCCGTACTGGGCGAGGATTTCTTCGTTGGTCATGAGCGTCTCGTCGGGCGTTTGATAATGGAGGATTCTCAGCAGACAGGGCCTGCAGGCTCTGTCTGGCGCGCGACTGATTGTATTGGGGGCTGCGCACACAATCGAACGTGCGTCCTACCACTGAACAATGGCCGAACAGTCCAAGAGGTGTCCATGGCTTACAGCATCGATTTATCAGGCCGCGTGGCATTCGTGACCGGCGCCTCCAGCGGCCTCGGGGCGCAGTTTGCGCGCACGCTTGCGGCCGCTGGCGCGGGCGTGGTGCTGGCCAGCCGGCGCCTGGAAAAACTCAAGGACCTGCGCGCGCGCATCGAGGCCGAGGGGGGCGACGCGCACGTGGTCGAGCTCGATGTGACCGACCCCGACTCCATCAAGGCGGCCGTCGCCCACGCCGAAACCGAGATGGGCTCGATCGACATCCTGGTCAACAACTCGGGCGTGAGCACCACGCAGCGCCTGCAGGACGTGACGCCTGAGGACTACGACTTCATCTTCGACACCAATGTCAAAGGCGCCTTCTTCGTGGCGCAGGAAGTGGGCAAACGCATGATCGCGCGCTCGCGCGGCGCCGCGCCCGGGGGCTTCACGGGCGGGCGCATCATCAACATCGCCTCTATGGCGGGGCTCAAGGTGCTGCCGCAGATCGGCGTCTATTGCATGAGCAAGGCGGCCGTCGTGCAAATGACCAAGGCCATGGCGCTGGAATGGGGGCGCTTTGGTATCAACGTCAACGCGCTGTGCCCGGGCTACATCGACACCGAGATCAACCACCACCACTGGGAGACCGAGCCGGGCCAGAAGCTCGTGGCCATGCTGCCGCGCAAGCGCGTCGGCCAGCCGCAGGACCTGGACGCCCTGATCGTGCTGCTGGCCAGCGACCAGAGCCATTTTGTCAACGGCGCGGTGATCGCGGCCGACGACGGTTTTGCGGTGTGACGGCGGGTGCTGGCGTGAAGATCGAGATTCCCGAAACCAAAAAGCTGGTGCACGAACTGCGCTTTCCGGTGCGCTGGGGCGACATGGATGCCATGGGCCACGTCAACAACACGGTGTACTTTCGCTACCTGGAGACCGCGCGCATCGAGTGGATGTACAAGGTGGGCTGCACGCCCGACCCGCAGGGCCAGGGCCCGGTGATCGTCAACGCGTTCTGCAATTTCTACCAGCAGCTGCAGTACCCCGACGAGGTGTTGCTCAAGCTGTATGTCAGCGACCCGGGCCGCACCACGTTCGAGACCTGGGGCACGCTCGAGCGCGTGGGCGAGCCCGGCGTCATCTGCGCCGCCGGCGGCGCCACCACCATCTGGGTGGATTTTCCCCGGCAAAAGGCCGAGTCCTTGCCCGACTGGATGCGGGCCCTGGTCACAGCCTGATTTTTGAATGAAAAGTGGCTGCAGCGCTTTCAGGGTAAGCGTTGGAGGCTATCAAAAAGATAGTATTACTTCTGCCGCGGCACGCGGCCCATCAGGTAGAACTCGGGGTTGGGCTGCATGCCGGCAAAGCTCGCCATGCGGTTGGACAGGCCAAAGAACGCGGTGATGGCGGCGATGTCCCAGGCGTCCTCGTCGTCGAAGCCGTGCGCGTGCAGCGCGGCGAAGTCGGCGTCCTCGATCTCGTGCGAGCGCTGGCAGACCTTCATAGCGAAGTCGAGCATGGCGCGCTGGCGCGGTGTGATGTCGGCCTTGCGGTGGTTGACCGTCACCTGGTCGGCCACAAAGGGTTTCTTCTCGTAGATGCGCAGAAGGGCGCCGTGCGCCACCACGCAGTACAGGCACTGGTTGGTCGCGCTGGTGGCGGTGACGATCATCTCGCGCTCGCCCTTGGTGAGGCTGCTGGTGCGGCCCGCGCTTTCGGGATCCATCAGTGCGTCGTGGTAGGAAAAAAAGGCTCGCCACTCGGCCGGGCGCCGCGCAAAGGCCAAAAACACGTTGGGAATGAAACCGGCTTTTTCTTGCACTTCCAGCACTTTGGCCTGGATGTCTTCGGGCAGGGTGTTGAGGTCGGGAAAGGGGTAGCGGGTCAAGTCGGTCTCCTGTTGTCGTGCACCGGCAGTATCACGGATGCCATTGGGCGGCGCGCACCAGACGTTGCGAAGGTGGTGCCGTGTTGCCGGCCAGTGCGTACGAAAGGCGGGTGGCTGCGGCGATCACGGTCTGTGCGAGGGCTTCGAGCTTGGGGGCAGGCAGGCGCGATGCCGGGCCCGAGATGCACACCGAACCCATGAGCCGCCAGTGCATGCCGAACACCGGGGCCGTCACGGTGGCTACGCCTTGTTCGCGCTCGCCGATGGACCAGTGGTAGCCCTTTCGGCGGATTTCTTCATACGCTTTGCCCGGCTCTCCCGAGAAGGCCAGAATCACCCGCCCAGGCGAGCCCTTGTCCAGTGGCAGGCCCTCGCCCATGCGTGCATGGTGGCGCAGAGCCTGGGGACCTTCCACGCGCACCAGGCAGGTGCGCACCTGGCCCTCGCGCACGTAGAAAGCAGAGCTTTCACCCGTAGCGTGTGTCAATTCGCGCAGCGCGGGTTCGAGCACGTTTTGTACGTCAAACCCCGCCCGGTAGCGCGCTCCCAGCCAGCCTGCGGCGGGGCCCAGGCGCCAGTCGCCGTCTTCGCGCTGCACCATGAAGCCCGACTGCGCAAGCGTGCGCGCCAAGCGCAGCACCGTGCTCTTGTGCAAGCCGCAACGGCGGCTCAACTCGGCCAGGGAAAGGCTGGATTCGCCCAGGGCAAACGCTTCCAGCACATGCAGGGCTCGGGTGACCGCGGCGACGCCCCCGGCGTCGTTGCCGACTATCGGTGCGGCAGTGTTGCCGGGGAAGGACGGACCAGGCGGCGTTGGTTCGGCACTGGCCGAGGCCGTTTTCTGTGGGTTGCCCATGGTGCAATTCGTTTCGTTGTGCGCAACGCCATTGTATGGATTGAAACGCCTACGTACAGTCGCGCCCCACGGCCTCGGACCCGAATGCCGACGCCGTGACGATCACCACAACGGAGACAAATCCATGCCAATTTCATCGCGTTCGCATTCCTTTGCCACACGTCTGTGTGCAACCTTCTTGGGCCTTGCCGCTGCTGTCTTGCCCACCGGGGCGGCCTGGGCGCAGGCCGCCTATCCGAACAAGCCGATCCGCTTCATCGTGCCATTCCCACCCGGCGGCGGCACGGACATGATTGCCCGTACCGTGGCGCAGAAGCTGACCGATCAGAACAAGTGGAATGTGATCGTGGACAACCGCCCTGGTGCGGGCGGGAACCTGGGTGTGGATGCCGCGGCCAAGGCTGCCCCTGACGGCTACACCCTGGTCATGGGCCAGACCAGCAACTTGGCCATCAACCCCTCGCTCTACGCCAAGCTGCCCTACGACCCCCTCAAGGACCTCGTGCCCGTGGCGCTGGTGTCGTCTTCGCCCATCGTGATCGCTGCACCCGCCAGTTCCCCGTACAAAACCTTTGCCGACGTGGTGGCCGCCGCCAAGAGCAAGCCCGACGTCGTCACCCTGGGTTATTCCGGCAACGGCACCGTGGCCCACCTGTCCGGTGAACTGGCCGAGAACGCCGCCGGCATCAAGCTGCGCCACATCCCCTACAAGGGCGCCTCCCAGGCCATGACGGACCTGCTGGGTGGGCAGATTGATTTGTACATGTCGTCGGTGCCCACGCTGCTGGGCCAAGTGCGCAACGGCAAACTCAAGGTAATTGCCATCACCTCGGCCAAGCGCGCAGCCCAGTTGCCGGATACACCCACTCTGGCAGAGTCGGGCTACAAGGGCTTTGAGGCAGTGACCTGGTTCGGAATCCTTGCACCGGCTGGAACGCCTGCGCCCATCGTGGCGCAGCTCAACAAGGCTATCAACCAGGCGCTGCAACAGCCCGACGTGGCCGACAAGCTGCGCTCCGAAGGCGGCGATATCCTGGGCGGGACCGCAGAACAGTTCGGCCAACTGCTGCGCACTGAAGTGCCCCGCTGGGCCAAGATCGTCAAGGATTCGGGCGCGAGCCTGGACTGACGCGGCCTCCAACGTCCCCAGCATGAGCGACTTCGTGGTCGAGCAGAGCCAGACCGTGTTCGCGTCTGCCACGTCGCCACCGTGCAGCGCCTGAGCCAGGAAGTCGGCAAGGCGCTCGGATACCCATAGAAGGTGGACTCCGTCCCAGAACAGGGTCATCCGGGCCGGCATCAAGGCCGATTAAGGCCGGGTTCCGCCGTACTACCGCACCACTCTCTATTTCTTCTTTTTCCTCTTCATCGGACTGAACCACCATGAGCCCACTTTCCGAAGTCATCCGTGACATCGAGCGCGTGAGCGCCGAGGTCGTGAACAAAGCGGCGACCTTCCAGGCCGCCATCCTGGCCGACGTGGCTGGCCGACGCGGCACCATGCACAGCCGCGTGGCGCCCGTGCACCATGACATGAAGGTCGCCGGCCCGGCCTTCACCGTCGAGGTGCGCCCGGGCGACAACCTCATGATCCACGCCGCCATCGCACTGGCCAAGCCCGGCGACGTGCTGGTGGTCGACGGCAAGGGCGACCAGACTGCCGCGCTGATGGGCACGCTGATGCTCAGCGCCTGCAAGAAGCTGGGCCTGGCTGGCGTGATCGTGGATGGCGCCATCCGCGACAGGCTGGAACTGCTGGATCTGGGCTTTCCCGTGTTCAGCGCCGGCTTCAACCCTGCCGGTCCGACCAAGTATGTGCCCGGCCGCATCAACCACCCGATCTCGGCCGGCGGCGCCATGGTGAACCCGGGCGACCTGGTGGTGGGCGACGCCGACGGCGTGGTCGTCATCGAGCGCGCCAAGGCGCCCGCCATGCTGGCGCTGGCCGCCAAGAAGGTGGCTGACGAAGCGGCGCGCATCGCAGCCATCGCGCGTGGCGACACGGCCTCCAAGTGGCTGCCAGCCGCTTTGCGCGCCGCGGGTGTGCTCAAGGAAGGGGAGTTGCTGTGAGCGCCGCCATCATCGTCACGGGCGCCGACCTGGCGCAGCAGGCGCTGGACCTGCTCAGCGGGTACGAGATCGTCTATGCAGGAAAGACACCCACCGAGGAGGATCTGGTGGCGCTGTGCCAGCGGCACGACCCCGTGGCCATCATCGTGCGCTACGGCAAGGTGGGCGCAGCGGTGATGGATGCGGCGCCCTCGCTCAAGGTCATCTCCAAGCACGGCAGCGGCACGGACACGATCGACAAGGTGGCAGCCCAAGCGCGTGGCATCGAGGTGGTGGCCGCCGTGGGTGCCAACGCAGCGGCCGTGGCCGAGCAGGCGCTGGCGCTGCTGCTGGCCTGCGCCAAGTCGGTGGTGGCGTTGGATGCGCGCATGCACGCCGGCCATTGGGACAAGGCCACGCACAAGAGCCTGGAGCTTTGCGGCCGCACCGTGGGCCTTGTGGGCCTGGGCGCCATCGGCCTGCGCTTTGCCAGGATGGCCGACGCGTTCGGCATGCGTGTCATCGGCTTCGACCCGTTCGCCAGCAACCTTCCGGCCTGGGTGCAGAGCGTGGATCTGGAGACCCTCTGGCGCGAGTCCGATGCTGTTTCCTTGCACTGCCCGCTGACCGATGGGAACCGCGGCATGCTCAACGCCGACACGCTGGCGCAATGCAAGCGCGGCGTGATCTTGGTGAACACCGCGCGCGGCGGGCTCATCGACGAAGCGGCGCTGCTGGCGGCCGTGCGCTCGGGCCAGGTGATGGCGGCGGGGCTCGACAGCTTTGCCGTGGAGCCCATGGCGGCCGGCCATCCGTTCCAGGGCGAGAAGAATTTCATTCTCAGCCCGCACATCGGCGGCGTGACCAGCGACGCCTACGTGAACATGGGCGTGAGCGCGGCGAAGAACCTGCTCGAAGTGCTGGGACGCTCGCCCGCCGCGACGGCAGCGGCGTAACCGGCTGGGCAGGGGCGCGAGCGTTGCGCGCCCGCTGTGCAGGTGACGGGCTTCGTTCCGGCTCGTCAAAAAGGAGGAGGGGCGTCTGCGGTGCCGGGAGACTCGTCGCTGTGGTCGACGTTCCACTTTCGCCAAAGGGCACTTGGCGCTTTAAGCCTGCGTCTTCAGCCCGTCACCAGCTTGTGCACCAGGTCGGCCGCGGTGGAGGCGCCGTACTTGCGCATCAGGCGCGCGCGGTAGATTTCGACCGTGCGGTGGCTGATGGTAAGCGCCTTGCCGATCTCCTTGGAGGTCATGCCTTCGAGCAGGCGCGCTGCCACTTCGCGCTCGCGGCCAGTCAGGTCGGCCTTGACCGGGCGCTGCGCGCTCAGGTCTTCAAAGCTCCAGATGCCCGACTCGTGGGGCGCTTCGCGGTTGATCGCGCGGCCCGCGACATGGCACCAGAACATCTCGCCCGTGGTGCGCTTCATGATGCGGTTGTCGGCGTAATAACCGTGGGCGTTGAGGATGGGCGCCATGCGCGCGCCCAACCTTTCGTATTCATCGGCGCTGGGGTAGAGGATCTGAAAAGACTGGCCGATCAGCACTTCGCGCGAAGCGCCGAACATCTCGCACAATTGCTGGTTGCAATCCACCATCGTGCGGTTGCGTGAGAGCACCAAGCCCATAGGAGCCATATCGAAAGCCAGCCGGTAATCAAAACCCATATAGTGCAAATCTCTACGGAAAACTACTTATAAAAATACGTAGTATCTTAACCGTACCCATTTGTACTAGGAGACCGATGTGAACAAGGTATTTCCCTCTGCAGCCGAGGCGCTGCGGGGCGTCGTTGCCGATGGCCAGTTGCTGGCCGTCGGGGGTTTCGGGCTGTGTGGCATTCCCGAGGCCTTGATCGATGCGCTGCGCGACTGCGGGGTGAAAAACCTCACGGTGATCTCCAACAATGCCGGCGTGGACGGCTTTGGCCTGGGCAAGCTGCTCAACACGCGCCAGATCCAGAAAATGATCGCCAGCTACGTCGGCGAGAACAAGGAGTTCGAGCGCCAGTACCTGGCGGGCGAACTCGAGCTCGAATTCACGCCCCAGGGCACGCTGGCCGAGAAGCTGCGCGCCGGGGGCGCCGGCATTCCGGCGTTCTTCACCAAGACCGGCGTGGGCACCGTGGTGGCCGAGGGCAAGGAGCTGCGCGAGTTCGATGGCGAGACCTATGTCATGGAGCGCTCGCTCGTGCCGGACGTGGCCCTGGTCAAGGCGCACCGCGCCGACAAGTCCGGCAACCTGCAGTTCCGCCTGACGGCGCGCAACTTCAACCCGGCCGCCGCCATGGCGGGCAAGGTCTGCATCGTGGAGGTCGAGGAGATCGTGGAAACCGGCGACATGGTGCCCGACGAGGTCCATCTGCCGGGCATCTATGTGCACCGCATCGTGCACAACCCGCACCCCGAAAAGCGCATTGAAAAGCGCACCCTCAGCGAAAAGACAGGAGCCTGATCATGCCGTGGACCCAAGACCAGATGGCGGCGCGTGCCGCGCAGGAACTCGAGGACGGTTTCTATGTGAACCTCGGCATCGGCATCCCCACGCTCGTGGCCAATTTCACGGGCGACAAGGAAGTGTGGCTGCAGTCGGAAAACGGCATGCTGGGCATCGGCCCGTTCCCGACCGAAGACCAGGTCGACGCCGACCTCATCAACGCGGGCAAGCAGACCGTGACCACCATCAAGGGGTCGTCCATCTTCGGCAGCCATGACAGCTTTGCCATGATCCGCGGCGGCAAGATCAACCTGTCCATTCTTGGTGCCATGCAGGTCAGCGAAAAAGGCGATCTGGCCAACTGGATGATCCCCGGCAAGATGGTCAAGGGCATGGGCGGTGCGATGGACCTGGTGGCGGGCGTCAAGCGCGTGATCGTGCTCATGGAGCATGTCGCCAAAAAGAAAGATGGCACCGAAGACCTCAAGATCCTGCCGCAGTGCACGCTGCCACTCACGGGCGTGGGTGTGGTGGACCGCATCATCACCGACCTGGCCGTGATGGACGTGACGCCGCAGGGCCTGAAGGTGGTCGAGCTGGCCCCAGGGGTCACGCGCGCGTTTCTGCAGTCCAAGACCGGCGTCACGCTGCTCTGATTCCCCGCGCCCAATCCAACGCACTTTGGTGGAGTGCCTGGCCGTGCGAAGGCACGGTCTGCGGCCATTCTTGGCATTCGCGCTGGATTGAACATGGAAGGGCGCCGGCGGATGCGCGAGCAGGGCGCTGCGGGCCAGGGGCATGCTGCGCCCACCCATGTCCCTGTGGGGAAAAGAGGAAATGCCGGCCGCTGTACATTGCGGCGCCCAGGCGTATAGTTTTCGGCATTGCCTCGTGAAGAAAGGCCACCTATGTGGGTGCTTCTTCTGCTGCCGTTTGTCGGCCTGCTGTACGTGCCGTTCTACAACCACGCACAGCCCGCGCTTTTCGGCTTCCCCTTCTTCTACTGGTATCAGCTGGCCTGGGTGTTCGTCACCGCGCTGCTGACGTGGCTGGTGTACCGCTACTACAAGGCGCGGGGCGGGGAGGATGCATGATGGACAACTCCCCCATCCACTGGACCGCTTTGGCGGTGTTCATCTTTTTCTTCGCCCTGGTCACGGTGATGGGCTTCGTGGCTTCGCGCTGGCAGCGGGGCCCGGCGCCGCCGCCGGGCGGTCCGCAGGGCCAGCACCTGGACGAGTGGGGCCTGGGCGGGCGCCGTTTCGGTGGCTGGATCACCTGGTTTCTGGTCGGCGGCGATTTCTACACGGCCTACACCGTGATCGCGGTGCCCGCGCTGGTGTATGCCGTGGGGGCCTACGGCTTCTTCGCGCTGCCCTACACCATCGTGGTCTATCCGATCGTCTTTGCCATCATGCCGCGGCTCTGGCGCGTGGCCAAAGAGGCCGGCCACGTGACGGCGGCCGACGTGGTCTATGGTCAATACGGCTCGCGCACGCTGGAGCTGGCCGTGGCCTTGACAGGCGTGGTGGCCACCATGCCGTACATCGCGCTGCAGCTGGTGGGCATGCAGGTGGTCATCAAGGCGCTGGGGCTGTCGGGTGAGTTTCCGCTGGCGGCGGCCTTCGTCATCCTGGCGCTCTACACCTACTCGGCCGGCCTGCGCGCGCCGGCGCTGATCGCCTTCGTGAAGGACCTGATGATCTACATTGTGGTGCTGGTGGCGGTGGTGCTGGTGCCGGCCAAGCTGGGCGGCTATGGCGCCGTGTTCCAGGCGGCTGGCGATGCCTTTGCGGCTAAGGGCGGCGCCACCGGCCTGATCCTGCAGCCCGCGCAGATGCTGCCCTATGCCAGCCTGGCGCTGGGCTCGGCCCTGGCGGCCTTCATGTACCCGCATACGCTGACCGGCATCTTCGCCGCCAAAAGCGCCGACACCATCCGCAAGAACGCGGTGTTCCTGCCGGCCTACACGCTGCTGCTGGGCCTGATTGCGCTGCTGGGCTACATGGCGCATGCCGCGCACCTGGCAATCAAGACCCCCAACGACGTGGTGCCGGCGCTGTTCGGTGCGCTGTTTCCGGCCTGGTTCAGCGGCTTTGCGTTTGCGGCGATTGCCATCGGCGCACTGGTGCCGGCGGCCGTGATGTCCATCGGTGCGGCCAATCTGTTCACGCGCAATTTCTGGAAGGCCTACGTGAACCCGGCCGTGTCGCCGCACGGCGAGGCGAAGGTCGCCAAGATCGCCTCGCTGGTGGTCAAGTTCGGCGCCCTGCTGTTCATCCTGTTCGTACCCACGCAGTACGCGCTGGACCTGCAGCTGCTGGGTGGCGTCTGGATCGTGCAGACCTTCCCGTCGGTGGTGTTCGGCCTGTTCGCCAAGGTCTTCCGGGCGCCGGCCCTGCTGCTGGGCTGGGTGGTGGGCATGGCCACCGGCACGGCGCTGGCCTTTGCCGACGGCATCAAGCCCGTGCATGCCTTCGTGCTGGGCGGCCATTCTTATGCCCTGTACACCGGCCTCAGCGCGCTGCTGCTCAATGTGCTCGTCGTGCTGGTGGCGCAGGCCGTGCTGTCTGCTGGGCGGGGGGCTGCGGCGCCGCACGCGCTGCCTGAGCGATAGGGCCGGCTCCGGCGGCTCCCTGCGCAGGGCACCGTATATTCGCTGGCAGTGCTTTGCCTTTGACCCTCTCCCATGCATGACCTGCCGACCCCCACCGATGCCAGCGCATCCGAGCTTCTTGTCGACAACGCGCCCTACCTGCGCGCGGTCACCGACCTGGCGGACAAGTGCCGGGTGGTGACCCGGGGCGCCATCTATTCGCACAGCGGCATCAAGCTCGTGGACCAGGGCACGCGCATCGACAGCCGCCTCTATGAGCGGCTGGTGCAGCACAAGCTGCGCGAGCCCATCGACACCCATCTGGTCGCCGAAGACATGGTCGACCACGCCGCTTTGGTGGCGGCGGGGCGCGGTGTGGCCCAGCAGCCCTTAACGCAATTGCTGGTGCGGGCCTTGGGTTCACCGGCCCGCCTGTTGGCGCCGCTGCCGCTGATCCCCTTGCCCGCGCCGCTCGCGTTCCGGCTCACCGTGATGCGCGAGCAGCGGCCCGACCTGTACCAGCACAGCCTGCAGATGATGATGGTCGCGGTTTTCTTGGGCGTTCAAAGCGGCATGGACGAGCGCGGCTGCGTGCCGTTGGCGACCGCCGCGCTGCTGCACGATGTCGGCGTGCTGCACATGGAACCCGCATGGCAGGATCCGCAGCACAAGGTCGTGGGCGCCGGGCGCAAGCACTTGGTGGCCCACCCGGTCACGGCCATGCTGGTGCTGCGCGCTGCGCAGGTCTATCCGCGCCCGGTGGAGCTGGCGGTGCTGGAACACCACGAACGCATGGACGGCACCGGCTACCCGCGCGGCCTGCAAGGTGCCGACATTTCGCCCCTGGGCCGCATCCTTCTGCTGGCCGAAGTCGTGGCCGCGTTCTACGAAAAGTACCCCGACATGCCAGCGCAGCAGCTGTCGCTGATGCTGCGGCTCAACCACCGCAAGTTCCCGTCCGACCTGGTGGCCCACGTGCTGCCGCTGCTGCAGCAGCCGGCGCACGCGGCGGACCGGG
>NZ_MWOM01000018.1:30258-75021 GCF_012931925.1 Acidovorax sp. SRB_24 | reverse complement strand
CTGGAACTGCAATCGGGCCTGCAGCGCGTGGCGGTGCGCGTGGCCGGCAGCGTGGCGGCCGGCGGCGCGCCACTGGCGGTGATGGACATCGGCGCTGCGCAAGACCTGTGGGGCCGCGGCGGCGAACTCAGCCGCATCGACCTGCAGCTGCGGCCGGGCACCGTGCGCAGCGCTTTCCGCCAGGCGCTCGAGGCCACCCCCGGCTGGCCTGCCGGCCTGGTCTGGGCCGAGCCCGGCGACGCCGCTCAGAGCGTGGGCAACCTCTCGCGCGCCTACCGCGTCAACCTCACGGTGCTGGCGCTGGTGGCGCTGTTCACCGGCGCGTATCTGGTGTTTTCGGTGCTGGCGCTGAGCGTGGCCCAGCGCGCGCCGCAGTTCGCGCTGCTGGCCGTGCTCGGCGCCACGCCGCGCCAGCGTTTGCAGCTGGTGCTGGCCGAGTCGCTGCTGCTGGGCCTGGTGGGCAGCGCCGCCGGCATTGCGCTGGGCACGGCGCTGGCGGCCGCCGCGCTGCGCCTGCTCGGCGGCGACCTGGGCGGTGGCTACTTTGCCGGTGCCGAGCCACCCCTGCAGTGGAGCGCGGGTGCCGCGCTGCTATACGGCGCGCTGGGCATGGGCGCGGCCGTGCTCGGCGGGTGGTGGCCGGCGCGCGCGGCGCAGGCGCTGGCGCCGGCACAGGCCCTCAAAGGGCTGGGGCAGACCGGCAGCGGCGCGCCGCGCGGCCGCGTCGGTATGGTTTTGATAGCGGCTGGCGCCTTGCTGGCAATAGCTCCGGCCGTTTTTGGCATTCCATTGGCGGCGTACGTCGCGATCGGCCTGCTGCTGGTCGGCGGCATTGCGCTGCTGCCCTGGGGCGTGGCGCTGCTGCTGCGCGCGCTGCAGCCGCTGGCCGCGCCGCGCCTGCTGCCGCTCCTGGCGCTGGAGCGTGCGCGGCGCACGCGCGGCACCGCCGCCGTGGCGGTGGGCGGCGTGGTCGCCAGCCTCAGCCTGGCGGTGGCGCTGACGGTGATGGTGGCGAGCTTTCGCGGCTCGGTCATGGACTGGCTCGACGCCGTGCTGCCGGCGCCGCTCTATGTGCGCAGCGCCGGCGCGCAGACCGGCGACGCGCCGGCCTTCGGCCCCGATCTGGTGCGCCGCATCGCCGAGCTGCCCGGCGTCGAACGCGTGCAGGGCACGCGCTTTGTGCCGCTGCTGCTCGATCCGGCGCGCGCGCCCGTCGTGCTGATCGCGCGCCCGCTGGGCGGCGACGCGGCACGCACGCTGCCGCTGGTGGCGCCGCCGCTGCCGGTGCCTGCCGGCCACATTGCGGTCTATGCGAGCGAGGCGCTGGCCGACCTGTGGGGCGCCACGCCGGGCCGCACTCTGCCCGCGTTTTCCAAGGCCTTTTCGGCTCTGGCGCAGGTGGGACAAGCCCAGGCAGATCCTTTGTTTGTAGCAGGCGTGTGGCGCGACTATGCGCGCCAGAGCGGCGCTCTGGTGATCGACGCACCGGACTACATGCGCCTGACGGGCAATGCGCGTGCCAACGACTTGGCGCTGTGGCCGCGCGCCGGCGCTGATGTCGCGCAGCTCGAGCGGGCCATCACGGCGCTGGCGGGCGGTGCGGACGGGCTGGGCGCAGAGGCGAACGCCAGCGCGGCGCCGGCGCCGCTGCTGGAGTTCGCCGCGTCCGAAGCGATCCGCGCGCGCTCGCTGCGCATCTTCGACCGCAGCTTTGCCGTCACCTACTGGCTGCAGGCGGTGGCGATCGGCATCGGGCTGTTCGGCGTGGCCGCGAGCTTCAGCGCGCAGGTGCTGGCGCGGCGCAAAGAGTTCGGCCTGCTGGCGCATCTGGGCCTGACGCGCCGCCAGATCCTGGCCGTGGTGGCCGGCGAAGGCGCGGCCTGGACGGCGGTGGGTGCGCTCGCCGGCCTCTTGCTGGGCCTGGCGGTGGCCGTGGTGCTGGTGCACGTGGTGAACCCGCAAAGCTTCCACTGGCGCATGGACCTGCGCCTGCCGCTGTGGCGCCTGCTCGCGCTGTGCGCGGCCGTGGTGGCGGCCGGCACGCTGACGGCGTGGCTGGCCGGGCGCGCGGCGGCCGGGCGCGATGCGGTGCTGGCGGTCAAGGAAGACTGGTAGGCCTGCCACAATCCGCCCCATGCCCCACGCCGCCCTCCTCCAGATCCCACAGAGTCCCTGGCTGCACCAGGCCATCGCCCGCATCGAGGCCGATTTCCAGCGCAGCGCCGACACCCACCTGATCCCGCTCGCGCTGCCCGGCTATGCCGCGCACGGCATCGACCTGTACCTCAAGGACGAATCGACCCACCCGACGGGCAGCCTCAAGCACCGGCTGGCGCGTTCGCTGTTTCTGTATGCGCTGTGCAACGGCTGGGTGCGCGAGGGCTCGACCATCGTCGAGGCGTCGAGCGGCTCCACCGCGGTGAGCGAGGCCTATTTCGCGCGCCTGCTGGGCCTGCCCTTCGTCGCCGTGATGCCGCGCAGCACCTCGCCCGAGAAGATCGCGCAGATCGAGTTCCATGGCGGGCGCTGCCACTTGGTGGACAGCGCGAGCGCCGTCTACGACGAGGCCCATGCGATTGCCGCGCAGACCGGGGGACACTACATGGACCAGTTCACCTATGCCGAGCGCGCCACCGACTGGCGCGGCAACAACAACATTGCCGAGAGCATGTTCACGCAGATGGCGCGCGAGCGCCACCCGGTGCCGCGCTGGATCGTGGTGGGCGCGGGCACGGGCGGCACCAGCGCCACCATCGGCCGCTATGTGCGCTACCAGCGCCACGCCACGCAGGTCTGCGTGGCCGACCCGGCCGGATCGGTGTTCAGCGCCTACCACCGCACGGGCGACGCCACGCTCACGGCGCCGGGCTCGCGTATCGAAGGCATTGGCCGCCCGCGCGTCGAACCGAGCTTCATCCGCACGCTGGTCGACCGCATGGAGGGCGTGGCCGACGCCGATTCGGTGGCCGCCATGCGCGCGCTGTCGCAGCTGCTGGGCCGGCGCGTGGGGCCGTCCACCGGCACCAACTTCGCCGCCATGCTCACGCTCGCGCAGGAGATGCGCGCGCGCGGCGAGCAGGGCTCCATCCTGTCGCTGCTGTGCGATGCGGGCGAGCGCTACCTGCCGACCTATTTCAACGCGGACTGGGTCGCGCAGACGCTGGGCTGCTGCGAGGCCGCGGGGCAGCGCGTGCAGGCCGGCATGGCTTGAGGGCCTGCCCACCCCCGTTCGACAGCCGCCATGCGCTTCCTCCCTGCCAACGCCCCGCCGCCCGACGCCTCGCGCCGGCAATGGCTGGCGTGGGCTGCGGGCACAGTGCTGGCCGGGTCCACCCTGCCCGCTTGGGCGCTGCCGCCGCGCCAGCTGCAGTTCCCGCGCGACTTTGGCAGCCACCCCGATCTGCGCACCGAGTGGTGGTACATCACCGGCCAGGCGCGCGCGGGCGGGCAGCGCTGGGGCTTTCAGGTCACCTTCTTTCGCTCGCGCGTCGATGCCGCGCAAGGGATGCAATCGGCGTTTGCCGCGCGCCAGCTCCTGTTCGCGCACGCCGCGCTGACCGACCTGCAGGCCGGCCGGCTCCACCACGACCAGCGCATCGCGCGCGCCGGCTTTGGCGTGGCGCAGGCGAGCGAGGCCGACACCGACATCCGGCTGCAGGACTGGTCGCTGCGTCGCACCGCCCGGGGCCCGGGCAGCCGCTACAGCGCGCGCGTCACGGCCGGCGACTTCGCGCTGCAGCTCGACTTCGACACCACCCAGCCCGTGCTGCTGCAGGGCCAGCAAGGCCTCTCGCGCAAGGGGCCGGATGCGGCGCAGGCCAGCTACTACTACAGCCAGCCACAGCTGCAGGTGGGCGGCAGCCTCGCGCTGGCGGGACGCACCATGGCCGTGGAGCCAGCGGCGCAGGCCGGCGACAACCGCGCCTGGCTCGACCACGAGGCGAGCGAGGCGCTGATGCACCCGCAGGCGGTGGGCTGGGACTGGATCGGCATGAACCTGCACGACGGCAGCGCGCTCACCGCCTTCCGGCTGCGCCGCGCCGATGGCTCGGCGCTGTGGGCGGGCGGCTCGTGGCGCGCGGCCGGCGCCGCGCCGCGCGCGTTTGCCGCGACCGAGGTCGTGTTCACGCCGCTGCGCTGGTGGGCCAGCCCGCTGGGCCCGGCGCGCTACCCGGTGCAGTGGCGCGTGGACACGCCCGCGGGGCGCTTCGAGGTGCGCGCGCTGCTCGACAACCAGGAGCTCGACAGCCGCGGCTCCACCGGCGCCATCTACTGGGAAGGCCTGTGCGCGCTGCACGCTGCCACGGGCGAGGTGGTGGGCGGCGGCTACCTGGAAATGACGGGTTACGCGCAGGCGCTGCGCTTGTAGAAACAAAAGGCCCCGATGGCCGGGGGGCCGATCGGGGCATTTGATTGGGGGAGCGCCGCGGGACGCACCAGAAGCCTCAGGCCTTCTTGCCCCCGCGCACACGCGTCAGCCAGGCGATCAGCTCGCCCATGATGCCGCGACGGAAGGCCAGCACGCAGATCACGAAGATCAGCCCGGTGACGATGGTGACCGATTCGCCCAGCGTGTGGAACCACGCAATGCCCGAGACGTTGGCCAGCAGCTCGCCGAGCTCGCCGATCTTGTTCTCAAGCAGCACGACCACGGCCGAGCCGACGAGCGGCCCCGACAGGGTGCCCAGGCCCCCCACCAGCGTCATCAGCACCACGTGGCCCGAGGCCGTCCAGTGGACGTCGCTGAGCGTGGCAAAGCCCAGCACCAGGGTCTTGAGCGAACCGGCCAGTCCCGACAGCGCAGCCGACAGCACGAACGCCAGCAGCTTGAAGCGGTTGGTGTCGTAGCCCAGCGAAATGGCGCGCGGCTCGTTTTCCTTGATCGCCTTGAGCACCTGGCCGTAGGGCGAGTGCACGGTGCGCACGATCAGCAAGAACGCCGCCACCACGACGACCAGCACGACGTAGTACATCGCCAGGTCGTCCTTCAGGTCGATCAGGCCGAACAGCTTGCCGCGCGGCACGCCTTGCAGGCCGTCCTCGCCGCCGGTGAAGGGCATCTGCAAGCAGACGAAGAACAGCATCTGCGCGAGCGCCAGCGTGATCATCGTGGAGTAGATGCCTTCGCGGCGGATGGCGAAGAAGCCGACGATCAGGCCCAGCAGCGCACCGCTGGCCGTGCCCAGCAGCAGTCCGACTTCGGGGGTGAAGCCCCACACCTTCATGGACTGGCCCGCCACATAGGCCGAGCCCCCCAAAAAGGCGGCGTGGCCGAAGGACAGCAGGCCGGTGTAGCCCAGCAGCAGGTTAAAGGCCGCGGCGAACAGCGCGAAGCACATCAGCTTCATCACGAACACCGGGTAGGCGCCCAGCCACGGCGCCACCAGCAGGCCGACGAATAACAGGCCGTAGCCGATGGCGGAAAGTTTCTTGAAATTCATGTGGGCAGCCCCTTATTTTTCTTTGCCGAACAGGCCGGCGGGGCGGATCAGGAGAACGATGACCATGATGACGAACACCACGGTCGACGACGCTTCGGGATAGAACACCTTGGTGAACCCCTCGATGATGCCCAGCCCCAGCCCGGTCAGGATCGAGCCCATGATGGAGCCCATGCCACCGATCACCACGACGGCGAACACCACGATGATGAGGTTTTGCCCCATCAGCGGCGAGACCTGGTAGACCGGTGCGGCCAGCACGCCGGCAAAGGCGGCCAGCGCGGCACCAAAGGCATAGGTCAGCGTGATCATGACCGGCACGTTGATGCCGAAGGCCTCGACCAGGCGCGGGTTTTCGGTGCCGGCGCGCAGGTAGGCGCCCAGCTTGGTCTTTTCAATCACATACCAGGTGCCCAGGCAGACCACCACCGAGGCCACCACGACCCAGGCGCGGTAGTTGGGCAGCATCATGAAGCCCAGGTTGGTCGCGCCTTCGAGCAGCTCGGGCGTGTCGTAGCCCAGGCCCGAGACGCCGTAGACCGAGCGAAAGACGCCCTCGATCAACAGCGTCAGGCCCAGCGTGAGCAGCAGCCCGTACAGGTGGTCGAGCTTGTAGATCCAGCGCAGCAGAAGGCGCTCGATCAAGATCCCGAACACCCCCACCACCAGTGGCGCCAACACCAGCATCAGCCAGTAGTTGATGCCCAGGTAATTCATGGCCATCCAGGTCACCACGGCCCCCATCATGAACAGCGCACCGTGCGCAAAGTTGATGACGTTGAGCAGGCCGAAGATCACGGCCAGCCCGAGGCTGAGGATTGCGTAAAACGAGCCATTGACCAGCCCCAGAAGGAGCTGGCTGAGCATGGCCGGCAAGGAGACACCAAAAATTTCCATGGGAAGGCGGCAGAAAGTGAAGGAGTCGGGTCAGCGGTTTATTTCCAGAGAGCGCACTTGCTCTCGGCTTTGGTCGTGAAGATCTGCTCGCCCGGAATCTTCTTGACGACCTTGTAGTAGTCCCAGGGCTTGGTGGACTCCGACGGCTTCTTGACTTCCATCAGGTACATGTCGTGCACATAGCGGCCATCCGGACGCAGCGTGCCGGTCGCATAGAAGTCGTTCATCTTCATGCCGCGCCATGCTGTCATGACCTTGTCGGCGTCCACGCTCTTGGCCGCTTCGACGGCCTTGAGGTAGTTCATGGTGGCCGAGTAGTCGGCAGCCTGGATCGACGTGGGCATGCGCTTGGTCTTGTCGAAGAAGCGCTTGGCGAACTTGCGCGTATCGTCGTTCAGGTCCCAGTACCAGCTCGTGGTGAGCTGCAGGCCGGCGGTGTTCTTGAGGCCCAGGCTGTGGATGTCGGTGATGAACAGCAGCAGGCCTGCCATCTTCATGGTCTTGTCGATGCCGAACTCCTTGGCGGCCTTGATCGCGTTGATGGTGTCGCCACCCGCGTTGGCCAGGCCGAGGATCTGGGCCTTGGAGTTTTGCGCCTGCAGCAAGAACGAAGAGAAGTCCGAGGCGTTGAGCGGATGGCGCACCGAGCCCACCACCGTGCCACCCTTGGCCTTGACGGCGGCGGCGGTGTCGGCTTCGAGCGCTTGGCCGAAGGCGTAGTCGGCGGTCAGGAAGAACCAGCTCTTGCCCCCAGCGTCGACGATGGCCGAGCCCGTACCGCGCGCCAGCGCCACGGTGTCGTAGGCGTAGTGCACGGTGTAGGGCGTGCACTGTTCGTTGGTCAGCGCCGACGAACCTGCGCCGTTGTTGACGTAGACGCGCTTCTTCTCGGCCGCGACCTTGGCCGAGGCCAAGGCGGTGCCCGAGTTGGTGCCGCCGAACAACATCGTCAGGCCTTGCGTGTCGATCCATTCGCGCGCCTTGGAGGCGGCGATGTCGGCCTTGTTCTGGTGGTCTGCCGTGAGCAGTTCGACGGGCATGCCCAGCACCTTGCCGCCGAAATCGTCGATGGCCATCTGAATCGCCAGTGCGCCGTTCTTACCTTCGACGTCGGCGTACAGGCTCGACATGTCGGTGATGAAACCGATCTTGACCTTCTCTTGCGCATGCGCGGTGGGGGCGACCAGGCCGGCGGCGCCCAGCATCAGCGCCAAAACCGTCAGTTTGTTTTTCATGGATGTCTCCTGTTGTAGTGAGAGGGTTGCGAAAACATGGGCGCAGCGGTGCGACCGGTCAAACGCCGAGCAGATTGTTGAGCACCGGCATTTTTTCTTCGAGCTCGCTGGCGCCGAAGCGCTCGACGATGCGGCCGTGCTCCATCACATAGAAGCGGTCGGCCAGCGGTGCGGCAAAGCGGAAGTTCTGCTCGACCATGACCACGGTGTAGCCGCGCTCGCGCAGCATGGTGATCATGCGCGCCAGCGCCTGCACGATGACCGGCGCGAGGCCTTCGGAGATTTCATCGAGCAGCAGCAGCTTGGCACCGGTGCGCAGGATGCGGGCCACGGCCAACATCTGCTGCTCGCCGCCCGACAGGCGCGTGCCCTGGCTGTGGCGGCGCTCGGCCAGGTTGGGGAACATGGCGTAGATTTCGTCCACCGACATGCCGGCCGAGCCGGTCTTGAGCACGGGCGGCAGCAGCAGGTTCTCTTCGCACGAGAGGCTGGAGAAAATGCCGCGCTCTTCGGGGCAGTAGCCCAGGCCCAGGTGCGCAATGCGGTGCGTGGGCATGCCGATCGTTTCCACGCCGTTGATCTTGACCGAGCCGCGGCGCGCACCGGTCAGGCCCATGATGGCGCGCAGCGTCGAGGTGCGTCCGGCGCCGTTGCGGCCCAGCAGCGTCACCACTTCGCCGGGCTGCACCACCATGTCCACGCCATGCAGCACATGCGATTCGCCGTACCAGGCTTCCAGGTTCTGAAGCTCCAGCGCGGGGGTTTGGGAAGATGCGGTCGCCATGTCAGTGGGCTCCCTGCAGTTGGCCGTCGGTGGTGCCCATGTACGCTTCCATGACCTGGGGGTTGCTCGATACTTCGGCGTACGGCCCTTCGGCCAGCACGGCGCCGCGCTGCAGCACGGTGATGCGGTCGGCGATGGTCGAGACCACCTTCATGTTGTGCTCCACCATCAGGATGGTGCGGCCGGCCGACACCTTCTTGATGAGCCGGGTCACACGGTCCACGTCTTCGTGGCCCATGCCCTGCGTGGGCTCGTCCAGCAGCATGAGCTCGGGTTCCATGGCCAGCGTGGTGGCGATCTCCAGGGCGCGCTTGCGGCCATAGGGCAGATTCACGGTGAGTTCGTCGGCCAGGTCTTCCAGACCCACTTCGGTGAGCAGTTCCATGGCGCGGGCATCGAGCTGGCGCAGGCTGCGCTCGCTTTGCCAGAAATGGAAGGCGGTGCCCAACTTGCGCTGCAGGCCCACGCGCACGTTCTCCAGCAGCGTCAAGTGCGGGAACACCGCCGAGATCTGGAACGAGCGGATCACGCCGCGGCGCGCGATCTCCGCGGGCTTCTCGCGCGTGATGTCCTGGCCGTTGAAGCGGATCAGGCCCGAGGTCGGCACCAAAAACTTGGTCAGCAAGTTGAAGCACGTGGTCTTGCCGGCGCCATTGGGCCCGATCAGGGCGTGGATGGAGCCGCGGCGCACCGACAGGGTCACGTTGCTGACCGCGGTGAAGCCTTTGAACTCTTTGGTCAGGCTTTGGGTTTCAAGTATGACGTCGCTCATTGCGCCTTGGCTGCTCCGTAGGGATGGGCACGGGCGTGCCAAGAAGGCGCGCCCGCGGAATTTCTGTAGCACGCATCCTAAGTGCCCGGCCATTTACCGGCGACTGGGGCTTACGCCTATGTATTAATGCCTACCGTTCCAGAGGCCGGAACGCTGGGCGCCTGCGGCGACGAAAAGGCGCAGCCATGCCCTTCCGGCGGCACGCCTCTAAACTGCCGCGATGGCCTCTTCACACCCTTCTGCGGCACCCGGCGCGCCGCGTGCGCTCAGCGGGCTTCTGCCTTTTCTGCGCCCCTACCGCGGGCGCATTGCGCTGGCCTTGCTGTTTTTGCTGCTGGCCGCCCTGGCCACGCTGGCTTTTCCGCTGGCCCTGCGCACCCTGATCGACGGCGGCCTGGGCGGCACCCGTGCCGACCGCAGCGCGCAGGCGCTGGCCTTGCGCGGCCACTTCGGCGCCCTGTTCGCGGTGGCCGTGGCCCTGGGGGTTTTTTCGGCAGCGCGCTTCTATATGGTCAGCTGGCTGGGCGAGCGCGTGACGGCCGACCTGCGCAATGCCGTCTATGCCCATGTGCTGCGCCAGAGCCCGCAGTTTTATGAAACCACGCAAAGCGGCGAAGTGCTCTCGCGCCTGACCACCGACACCACGCTGGTGCAGACCGTCGTGGGCTCCTCGCTGTCGATGGGGCTGCGCAATGCGGTGATGGGGGTGGGCGCACTGGCCATGCTGGTGTGGACCAACCCCCGCATCATGGCCATCGTGCTGATGATGTTGTTGCTGGTCGTGCTGCCCGGCATGTGGATAGGCCGGCGCGTGCGCCGCCTCTCGCGCGCCAGCCAGGACCGCGTCGCCGATTCCAGCGCCATCGCGGCCGAGGTGCTCAACGCCGTGCCCGTGGTGCAGAGCTACACCGCCGAGCCGCGCGAGGCGGCGCGCTTTGCGCAGGCGACGCAGAACGCGTTCGAGGCGGCCGTGCGCCGCACCAGCGCGCGCGCTGTGCTGGTGGCGTTCATCATCATTGCCAACGCCGCGCTGCTGCTGTGGGGCCTGTACCGCGGCACCGAGGCGGTGCTGGCCGGCCAGCTGAGCGCCGGCCACCTGGGGCAGACCGTGGTCTACGTGGCCCTGCTGGCCGGTGCGGTGGCGGTGCTGGGCGAGGTCTACGGCGACCTGCTGCGCGCGGCCGGCGCCACCGAGCGCCTAATGGAATTGCTGGCCAGCGAGTCCGCCGTGGCCTCGCCAGCGCGCCCACAGCCTTTGCCAGTCACAGGCCAAGGGCTGGCGGTTGCTTTCGAGCGGGTGGGCTTTCACTACCCCTCCCGCCCCACGCAGGCGGCGCTGCGGGACTTCTCGCTGGAGCTGGCACCGGGCGAAACCGTGGCCTTGGTGGGCGCGAGCGGCGCAGGCAAGACCACGGTGTTCCAGCTGCTGCAGCGCTTCTACGACGTGGACCCAGGCGTGGTGGGCTCGGCCGCGGGGCGCATCTGCCTCAACGGCGTCGATCTTCGTGACCTGTCGCTGGAGGCCTTGCGCAGCCACACTGGCACCGTGCCGCAGGACGCGGTGATTTTTTCTGCCAGCGCACTGGAAAATATCCGCTACGGGCGGCCCGAGGCCAGCGATGCCGAGGTGTTTGCCGCTGCGCAGGCGGCGTTCGCGCACGATTTCCTGCTGGCGCTGCCCGAGGGCTATGCCACGTTCCTGGGCGAGCGCGGCGTGCGCCTGTCGGGCGGCCAGCGCCAGCGCATCGCCATTGCGCGCGCCATGCTCAAGAACCCGCCGCTGCTGCTGCTTGACGAGGCCACCAGTGCGCTGGACGCCGAGAGCGAGCGCATGGTCCAGGCCGCGCTCGACTCGGCCATGCAGCGTCACACGGGCCAGCGCACCACGCTGGTCATCGCGCACCGCCTGGCCACCGTGCAAAACGCCGACCGCATCGTCGTGCTGGACCAGGGGCGCATCGTGGAACAGGGCCCACACGCGCAACTCGTGGCGCTCAACGGGGTGTATGCGCGCCTGGCGGCGCTGCAGTTCACGGCCTGAGCGCCGCGCGCGCCGCAAAAAACACATCAAATTTGGCCCAAACCCTTACCAGGCAAGCGCAAGCAGCTATCAATTTGGCACTTGCGGGCTGGCCCCGCGGCGGCCCATGGGCGGCAAGCCCTTATTGCAGGGTGTCGGTGGCGCCGTCCGGCAGCGCAAGCGGCAGCACGGCGATGCCTTCGTCGAGCAGTTCCACCGTCTCTGCCAGGCTGGCCTGGCCGCGGATGGCGCGCTCCGGCGCTTCGCCATAGTGCATGCGCCGGGCCTCGTCGGCGAACCGCGGGCCCACGTTCTCTGTCTGTGCAGCGATCTTGCGCGCCCATTGCAACCAAGCGGCCTGCAGCGACGCGGCGGCGGCCGGTGCCGCTGGAGCCGCCGCAACCGGCACTGCGCTCTCCTGCGCCGCCCCACCCGCTGGGTCGCGCGCCGCGCGCTGGATGCGCGGCGCACTCAGCACCTTGCGCACCTGCGCATCGCCGCACAGCGGGCACTGCAGCAGGCCGCGTTGCAACTGGTCTTGAAAATCGGCTTCGCCGCCAAACCAGCCTTCAAAGGCATGGTCTTTCTGGCAGCGCAGATCCAGCACCTTCATGGCAATGGCCGGGCGCGGGCGCGCTGGACGCCGTCAGCCGCGGCGGCGGACCAGGTAGCGATAGACGAACCCGGGAAAGGCGAGCGTGATGAACAGCGTTCCTGTGATGGCATAGAACTCCCAGCCCTGGGGCGCGATCTGCCCTGCCCGCTTTTCCAGCAGCAGCGCAAAAGCGCCGACCACGAAGTAGAGCAGCAGCATCTCCAGCAGCCGCACAGCCAGCGCTTTGCGCGGCCGCAAAACCGGGCCTACGGCCAGGACCCGGTGGTTGAAGAACGGCAGGTTGGCCGCAAAGCATGCGGACAGGATCACCAGCCAGACGGCTGCGGAGGAGGACACAGGCCTGCCGTCCGGGGCGTCAGGAGGCCAGCGAACGCACGATGGCGTCTGCGCACAGCGCCATCAGGCCGCCGGGCACCAGGCCGAGTGCGAGCACCAGGGCGCCATTGACGGTCAGCACCACGCGCACCTGCAACGGGGCGGACACCGTGGTGGCCGTGAGTGGCGCATCAAAGTACATGACCTTGACGACGCGCAGGTAATAGAAGGCACCGATCAGCGACAGCACCACGGCGAACACCGCCAGCGCGATGTAGGCGGCCTGGCCCGAGGCCATCAGCGCCTGCAGCACCGCTAGTTTGGCGTAGAAACCCACCAGCGGTGGCAGACCGGCCATGGAGAACAGGCACACGGCGAGCACACCGGCGTAGAGCGGGCTGCGCTGGTTCAGGCCGGCCATATCGGAAATTTCTTCGCTCTCGAAGCCTTCGCGGGCCAGCAGCAGGATCACGCCGAAAGCGCCCAGCGTGGTCAGCACATAGGTCACCACGTAGAACATGGCGGAGCTGTAGGCGCCCTCGACCGTCGAAGCGTCCACATTGCCGTTGATGACGCCCGACAACAAGCCCAGCAGCACGAAGCCCATGTGCGAGATCGTCGAGTAAGCCAGCATGCGCTTGAGGTTGGTCTGTGCGATGGCAGCCAGGTTGCCCACCAGCAGCGAGGCAATGGCGAGGACGGCCAGCATCTGCTGCCAGTCGATCGCCAGGGGCAGCAGCCCGTCCACCAGCAAGCGCATGGCGATGGCGAACGCCGCCAGCTTGGGCGCACTGCCGATCAGCAGCGTGACGACCGTGGGCGCGCCTTGGTACACATCGGGCAGCCACATGTGGAAGGGCACGGCGCCAAATTTGAACGCCAGACCGGCCACGATGAAGACCACACCAAACACGAGCACTTGGTGGCGGATCTGGCCCGAATTGACGGCCTTGAAGACTTCACCGATGTCGAGCGAGCCGGTGGCGCCGTACAGCATGGACATGCCATAGAGCAGAAAACCGCTGGCCATGGCACCGAGCACGAAGTACTTCATGGCGGCTTCGGTCGCTGTCGCGTTTTCGCGGCGCAGCGCCACGAGCGCATAGCTCGACAGCGTCAGCAGCTCCAGGCCCAGGTAGATCACCAGGAAGTTGTTGGCGCCGATCATGACGAACATGCCCAGCAGCGAGAGCATGGCCAGCGTGAACAGCTCACCGCCGCGCAGCATGCCGCGGTCGCCTGCGTAGGGCCGGCCGTAGACCAGCGTCACCATCATGGCCACGGTGGCGAAGCACTTGAGCCAGTTGCCCATGGCGTCGCTGACGACCATGTTGCCAAAGCCATAGAAGGTGTTGCCGCTGCTGGCATACAGGCCCTGCAGCACAGCCACCACCGCCAGCGTGAGCATGGTCAGGGCATAGGTACCGGTGCGCCGCGGGCTGTGCACGCCCAGGTCGACCAGCGCGATCACGCAGGCCATGACTAGGAGCAGGATCTCCGGGTAAATCACCAGCCAACTGATGTTGTCAATCATCTCGGGTCTCTCAATTCAGTTGGTTCAATTCAGCTTGGACAGCGCCACATGCTTGAGCAGCTCGGCCACGGAGGTGTCCATCACATCGGTGAAGGGGCGTGGGTAAATGCCCATGTAGAGGATGGCAACGGCGAGCAGGGCCAGCATGAAGAACTCGCGCCGGCCGATGTCGAGCATGGCCTTCACGTTGGCATTGCCGACCGCGCCCAGGTAGACGCGCTTGAACATCCACAGGCTGTAGGCCGCACCCCAGATCAGGGCCGTGGCGGCGGCCAGGCCGAGCCAGAAGTTGGCCTTGACGGCCGCCAGGATCACCATCCACTCGCCGACGAACCCGGCTGTGCCCGGCAGGCCGCAGTTGGCCATGGTGAACAGCAGGGCAAAGGCCGCGAACTTGGGCATGGTGTTGACCACGCCACCGTAGTCGGCGATTTCCCGCGAGTGCACGCGGTCGTAGAGCACGCCGATCGACAGGAACATGGCGCCCGACACGAAACCGTGGGCAATCATCTGCACCAGGCCGCCCGAGACGCCCAGGTCGTTGAAGATGAAGAAACCCAGCGTGACGAAACCCATGTGCGCCACGGACGAATAGGCCACGAGCTTCTTCATGTCCTTTTGCACCATGGCCACCAAGCCGACGTAGACCACGGCGATCAGCGACAGGGCGATCATCAGCCAGGCCCATTCGCGCGCGGCATCCGGAGCGATGGGCAGCGAAAAGCGCAAGAAACCATAGGCCCCGAGCTTGAGCATGATGGCCGCCAGCACGGCCGAGCCGCCCGTCGGCGCCTCGACGTGCACGTCGGGCAGCCAGGTATGCACCGGCCACATCGGCACCTTCACCGCAAACGCGGCAAAAAAGGCAAAGAACAGCAGGGTCTGCGCTCCGGCGTCGAGCGGCAGCTTGTGCCAGGTGGCGATGTCGAAGCTGCCTCCGGCGTGGTGGTAGAGGTAGATGAACGCAACCAGCATCAGCAGCGAGCCCAGCAGCGTATACAGGAAGAACTTGAACGCCGCGTAGATCTTGCGGGGACCGCCCCAGATGCCGATGATGAGGTACATCGGAATCAGCGTGGCCTCGAAGAACACGTAGAACAGCAGGCCGTCGAGCGCGCTGAACACGCCGATCATCAATCCCGACAGGATCAGAAACGCGCCCATGTACTGGTTCACACGCTCGGTGATCGACTCCCACGAGGCAATCACCACGACCACGGTGATGAACGCCGTGAGCGGCACGAACCAGAACGAGATCCCGTCCACGCCAACGTGGTAGAAGATATTGAAACTCTCGATCCACGCGGCCTTTTCAACGAACTGCATGGCCGCGGTACCGAGCTGAAAGCCCTCGTACAACGGCAGCGTGACGGCAAAACCGATCAAGGCACCGACCAGTGCCAGCCAGCGCACCATGCGCGCCTGCTCCTCACGGCCGAAGAACAGCAGCAGTGCACCGAACGCGATCGGCGTCCAGATAGCAAGACTCAACAAACCCATTTTTATTTTTCCCCTACTTGTTGAGCCAGACGAAATACGTCATGAGCACGAAGACTCCCAGGATCATGACCAGCGCATAGTGGTAGATGTAACCCGTCTGCACGCGGCGCACCACACTGGCGACCCACCCTACCAGTTTCCATGATCCATTGACCAAGGCACCATCGATGAGGGCCTGGTCGCCGCCTTTCCAGAGGCCTACGCCCAGAGCGCGTGCGCCGCGCGCGAGGATGTTCTCGTTGATCCAGTCGAAGTAGTACTTGTTGTCCAGCAGCGTGTAGACCGGCTGGAACGCCCGCTTGATGGCGGCCGGCAGCGCCGGGTTGACCATGTACATGTAGTAAGAAAGCGCCACGCCTGCTAAGGCCAGCCAGAACGGCGCGGTCGAGAAGCCGTGCAGCGCCATGGCCATGGGGCCGTGGAAGAACTCTGCCAACGCGGCCATGGCGGGGTGCTTGGCGGAGTCCACAAAGATCGCGTCCTTGAAGAAGTCCCCGAACAGCATGGGCTCGATCGTCATGAAGCCGATCACCACCGAAGGAATCGCCAGCAGCACCAGCGGCACCGTCACCACCCAGGGGGATTCGTGCGGCTTGCTGTGGTCGTCGTGATGGTGGTGCGGATCGGGCTCCTCGTCCGCCGCGTGGTGGTGCGCATCCGGGTTCTGGTCGTAGCGCTCCTTGCCATGGAAGACCAGGAAGTACATGCGGAAGGAATAGAACGCCGTGACGAACACCCCGGCGAGCACCGCGAAGTGGGCAAAACCCGCCGCCGGGAGCTGGCTGGCATGCACGGCCTCGATGATGCTGTCCTTGGAGTAAAAGCCCGAGAAGAGCGGCGTGCCGATCAGGGCTAGCGAGCCCAGCAGCGACGTGATCCAGGTGATAGGCATGTACTTGCGCACGGCCCCCATCCAGCGGATGTCCTGGTTGTGGTGCATGCCGATGATGACCGAGCCGGCGGCCAGGAACAGCAGCGCCTTGAAGAAGGCGTGCGTCATCAGGTGGAACACCGCCACCGAGTAGGCCGATGCGCCCAGCGCCACCGTCATGTAGCCCAGTTGCGACAGCGTGGAATAGGCCACCACGCGCTTGATGTCGTTCTGGATGATGCCCAGGAAGCCCATGAACAAGGCGGTGATGGCGCCGATGACCAGGATGAAGTTCAGTGCCGTATCGCTGAGTTCAAACAGCGGCGACATGCGCGCGACCATGAAGATACCGGCCGTCACCATGGTGGCGGCGTGGATCAGCGCGGAGATGGGCGTGGGGCCTTCCATGGAATCGGGCAGCCACACGTGCAGCGGGAACTGCGCGCTCTTGCCCATGGCGCCAATGAACAGGCAGATGCAGATCACGGTGACCAGCATCCAGTCGGTGCCGGGGAAGCCCAGCGCGCCCAGTTCACCGGCCTTGCCAAACACCTCTGCGTAGTTCAGCGTGCCTGCATAGGCGGCGATCAGGCCAATGCCCAGGATGAAGCCGAAGTCGCCGATGCGGTTGACCATGAAGGCCTTCATGTTGGCGAACGTGGCCGACGGCTTGGTGTACCAGAAGCCGATCAGCAGGTAGGACACCAGACCCACCGCCTCCCAGCCGAAGAACAGCTGCAGCAGGTTGTTGCTCATGACGAGCATCAGCATGGAGAAGGTGAACAGCGAGATGTACGAAAAAAAGCGGTTGTAGCCTTCGTCCTCTTCCATGTAGCCGATGGTGTAGATGTGCACCATCAGGGACACGAAAGTCACCACGCACATCATCATGGCGGTCAGGTTGTCGATGAGAAATCCGACCTCCATCTTGAGACCGCCCACCACCATCCAGGTATAGAGCGTCTCATTGAAGCGCGCACCGTCCAGCGCCACGCTCTTGAGCGTCATGGCGGACAGGACGAAGGCGACGAGCACCCCCAGGATCGTCAGCGTGTGCGACAGGCGCCGGCCCATCCAATTGCCACCGAAGGCGGTGCCAAAAATGCCAGCCAGCACGGCGCCAGCCAGCGGCGCCAGGGGAACGACCAGAAGCGTTGCAGCAGAGAGGGTTTGACTCATTGTGGAGAACCTTGCATGTCCGGCGGCTCAACCGCGGAGGGTGTCGAGGGTGTCCGCATTGATGTTGGACTTGTTGCGGAACAGCAGCACCAGGATGGCCAGCCCGATGGCCGACTCGGCAGCCGCCACCGTCATGATGAAGAACACGAACACCTGGCCGTGCATATCACCCAGGTAGTGGGAGAACGCCACGAAGTTCATGTTCACGGCCAGCAGCATCAGCTCGATGGCCATCAGCAGGACGATCAGGTTCTTGCGGTTCAGAAAAATACCGATGACGGCCAGCGAAAACAGCATGGCGCCCAGCGATAAGAAATGCCCCAGTGTCAAAGTCATGCTTTCTTCTCCTCGGTACCCGCGTCGGCCTCGGCAACCACCGGTGGCTGCGCCTTCTGGGTGACCGCCATCTTGAGCAGCTGCACACGGTCGGCAGCTTTGACACGCACCTGCAACGAGGGGTCAATGGCCTTGCTGTCCTTGCGCTTGCGCAGGGTCAGCGCGATGGCCGAAATCATGGCTACCAGCAGGATGACTGCAGCAATCTCCACCGGATAGAGGTATTGCGTGTACATCAGCTTGCCCAGGGCCAGCGTGTTCGAATACGGAATCACATTGCCTGCGGCATCGACCATGGCCGCCAGCGCCTTGGGCTCGTCCATGCCGCGAAAGCCGCCCATCAGGACCGCAGCCATTTCGAGTGCAATCAGCGCGCCCATGGTTGCAGCCACCGGAAAATGCTTCCAGAAACCCTGCCGTATCGTGTTCACATTGATGTCCAGCATCATGACCACGAAGAGGAACAGCACCATCACCGCTCCGAGGTAGACCAGCACGAGCACGATGGCCAGGAACTCGGCCTTGAGCAACAGCCACACGCCAGCAGCCTGCGAAAAAGCCAGGATCAGGTGCAGCACGGCGTGCACCGGGTTGCGGGCGGTGATGACCCGGAAGGCTGCATAAAGCAGCACGACCGAGAACAGATAGAAAAAACCAGTCTTGGCGTCCATGAATCGATTCTTTGTAGAAGTCGGCTTAGAGCGGGCGCTGCATCAGCGATATTTGGCGTCGGCTGCCTTGGCAGCGGCGATTTCGCCTTCGTAGCGGTCGCCCACGGCCAACAGCATGTCCTTGGTGAAGTACAGGTCACCCCGCTTTTCGCCGTGGTATTCGAAGATGTGCGTCTCGACGATGGAGTCGACCGGGCAGCTCTCTTCACAGAAGCCGCAGAAAATGCACTTCGTCAGGTCGATGTCGTAGCGCGTGGTGCGGCGTGAGCCGTCGTCGCGCTGCTCCGACTCGATGGTGATGGCCACGGCGGGGCACACCGCTTCGCACAGCTTGCAAGCAATGCAGCGCTCTTCGCCGTTGTCATAACGGCGCAGCGCATGCAGCCCGCGAAAACGCGGCGACAGTGGCGTTTTCTCTTCCGGGAACTGCACCGTCACCTTGCGCCGGAACGCATAGCGCCCGGTCAGGGTCATGCCTTTGACGAGTTCCACGAGCAAAAAGCTCTTGAAAAAGTCCTTGATGGAAAAAGATGCAGCAGCAACGGCAGCCATTCGTGTGTCCCCGCTTATTTCCAGATGTTCCATGGCGAGTGCAACCACGCCCCGACGATGACCAGCCACACCAAGGTGACTGGAATGAAGATCTTCCAGCCCAGGCGCATGATCTGGTCATAGCGAAAGCGCGGGAAGGTCGCACGGATCCAGATGAACATGGATACCACTACGAAGGTCTTCACGCCGAGCCAGATCCAGCCGGGAATCCAGTTGAACAGCGCGTTATCGATGGGGGACATCCAGCCCCCCAGGAACATGAGCACCGCCAGGATGGACACCAGCCACATGCTGGCGTATTCCGCCAGGAAGAAGATGGCAAAACCCATCCCCGAATACTCGACCATGTGGCCGGCCACAATTTCCGCCTCGCCTTCCACCACGTCGAACGGGTGGCGGTTCACCTCGGCCACGCCGGAGATGAGGTAGACGATGAAAATCGGCAGCAAAGGCAACCAGTTCCAGGACAGGAAGTTGAGCCCGAGGCCCGCCGCCATGCCGCGCGACTGGCCCATGACGATCTCGGTCAGGTTCATGCTGCCGGACACCATGACCACCACCAAAAAGCAAAAGCCCATGGCGATTTCATAGCTGACCATCTGGGCCGAAGCCCGCATGGCACCAAGGAACGCATATTTCGAGTTCGAGGCCCAACCCGCAATGATCACGCCATACACCTCGATGGAGGTGATGGCCAGCATCAGCAGCAAGCCGGCATTGACGTTGGTCAGCGCGACATCCGGACCGAAGGGAATCACCACCCAGGCCGCCAGGGCCGGCATGATGGCCATCACAGGACCGAGCACGAACAGCCCCTTGCTGGCCGCCGTCGGCTGGATGATTTCCTTGGTGAGCAGTTTCAAGGCATCGGCAATCGGCTGCAGCAGGCCCAGCGGGCCGACCCGGTTGGGGCCATGGCGCACTTGCATGAAGCCCAGGAGCTTGCGTTCCCACAGCGTGAGGTAGGCCACAGCACCCATCAGGGGCAACAGCACCACGACGATCTTGATCAGGATCCAGAGCACGGGCCAGGCTGCGCCCGTCCACCAGGTCTGCCCGACCAGGCCCAGGCCGCCGTTGTAGAGCGTATCGATCATGCTGCGGCTCCTTCACGGGCCAGGCGCGCATCGGCCGTGAGCTGCAACGAGGGCGCACGGCGCACGATGCCGTCGAGCTGGTAGATGGATGCCGTCACCGGATCGGGCAGCGCCATCGATGCCACCGGAGCGCTTGCCTGCGTGGCGTTGTTCAGTTGCGCAGCGGGCACACGGGTCACATCGCCCGCCGGTGCGCCGGTCGCCTGCGCCAGCACCTGCTGCGAAGTCTCATAATCAAAGCCCGACAGGCCCAACAGATTCGCCAACACCCGCAGCACCTTCCAGCCAGGGCGGGTTTCGCCCAGTGGCCGCACCACGGCATGGAAGCTCTGCAGCCAGCCCTCGGCATTGACAAAACTGCCCGAGGTTTCGGTGAACGGCGCGATCGGCAGCAGCACGTCGCTGAACTCCATGTTGGCCTTGAAGGGGCTCAGGGTCACGACCATGTCTGCACGGCCCAAGGCCTGCGCTGCGGCAGCGCCTGCAGCACTGTCGTATTCGGGCTCGGTGTTCAACAGCAGCACGCCGCGCAGGCCCCCTGCCAGCATCTGCCCTGCGTTCTGCCCACCCTGTGCCGGCAGCGCGCTCATCCACTGTGCTCCCACGGTGTTGGCAGCTTCCGTGAGGTAGCCGACCGTTGCGCCCGTGTGCTGCCCAATCCACTGTGTCAGGGCCAACAGACCGGTGGCATGCGCATGGTGCGCGGCCGCATTGCCCAGCAGCACGGCTTTGTGCTCGCCACGCAGCAGCGCGCGCGCGATGGACTGGGCCACGTCGCCCGCCTTGCCGGCCGCGTCTGGCGCAGGCACGCCTTTTTCGAGGGCAATGGCGGCGGATATGTCCGCCAGCGCCTGCATCCAGGCCGCTGGCGTGGCAAGCAGCGTGTGCGCTACGGGCAGGGCCCAGTCGCGCACCACCGCGTCAATCGACGACACGCTGCAGCCCTTGCGCGCAGCCTGGCGGATGCGCTGCGCAAACAGCGGATGGTCCTTGCGCAGGTTGGAGCCTACGACCAGCACAGCGTCCAAGGTGGACAGCGACGCAATGGAGCGCCCCAGCCAGCGCACGCCTTCCGGCGCGGTGAAATCGGCATGGCGCAGGCGGTGGTCGATGTTGTCGCTGCCCAGTGCGCGGACCAGCGCGCTCGCGAGGAACAGTTCCTCTAGCGTGCTGTGGGGACTGACCAGCGCACCGATGCTGTCCGCACCGTGCTCGGCCCGAATCTGCTGCAGGCCGTTGGCCACGTACTCCAGTGCCGTCTGCCAGTCGACTTCGCTCCAGACCCCGCCCTGCTTGAGCATGGGGCGCTGCAGGCGCTCATCGCTGTTCAGCGCTTCATAGGAGAAGCGGTCTCGGTCGGCAATCCAGCACTCGTTGACGTCTTCGTTCTCGAGCGGCAGGACGCGCATGACCTTGTTGTTCTTGACCTGCACCACCAGGTTCGCACCGGTGGAATCGTGCGGACTGACCGACTTGCGGCGCGACAGCTCCCAGGTGCGGGCGCTGTAGCGGAAGGGCTTGCTGGTCAAAGCACCCACGGGGCAAATGTCGATCATGTTGCCCGAGAGTTCGGAATCGATCGTGTCGCCGGCCACCGTGGTAATTTCGGAATGCTCGCCGCGGTGGATCATGCCCAGCTCCATGACGCCGGCCACTTCTTGGCCAAAGCGCACGCAACGGGTGCAGTGGATGCAACGCGTCATCTCTTCCATGGAGATCAGCGGCCCCACATCCTTGTGCAGGACCACGCGCTTTTCTTCCTCGTAGCGCGAAGCAGATGCGCCGTACCCTACCGCAAGATCCTGCAGCTGGCATTCACCACCCTGGTCGCAGATGGGGCAGTCCAGCGGGTGGTTGATCAGCAGAAACTCCATGACCGACTGTTGCGCCTGGATGGCCTTGTCGCTCTTGGTGCGCACGACCATGCCCTGCGTCACGGGCGTGGCGCAGGCCGGCATGGGCTTGGGGGCTTTTTCCACATCGACCAGACACATGCGGCAGTTGGCCGCAATGGAAAGCTTTTTGTGGTAGCAAAAATGCGGAATGTAGGTGCCTGCCTTCTCGGCCGCATGCATGACCATGCTGCCTTCGGCAATTTCCACTTTCTGACCGTCAAGTTCAATTTCAACCATATGCTTTTCTCACGATCAGGCAGAAGCTGCGGTCTGAGGGTTCGTCTTCTGGATCAGCGCCTCGAACTCGGGCCGGAAATGCTTGACCATGGCGCGCACCGGCATGGCCGCTGCATCACCGAGGGCGCAGATGGTGCGGCCCATGATGTTGCTGGCGACGGAGTCGAGCACGTCCATGTCCGCCGGATGGCCCTCGCCACGGTGGATCCGGTCCACCAGGCGCCAGAGCCAGCCTGTGCCTTCGCGGCAGGGCGTGCACTGGCCACAGGACTCGTGCATGTAGAAGTAGGACAAGCGCTTGAGCGACTCGACCATGCAGCGGCTGTCGTCCATGACGATGACCGCTCCCGAGCCCAGCATGGAGCCGGCCTTGGCGATGGAGTCGTAGTCCATCGTGCACTCCATCATGATGGCGGCAGGCAACACCGGCGACGACGAGCCACCCGGGATCACGGCCTTGAGCTGGCGCCCCTGGCGCACGCCGCCTGCGAGCTCCAACAGCTTGGCAAAAGGCGTACCCATCGGGACTTCGTAATTTCCGGGTTTTTCCACATCGCCGCTGACCGAATAGATCTTGGTGCCGCCGTTGTTGGGCTTGCCACAGGCCAAGTAGGACGCGCCGCCGTTGCGGATGATCCACGGCACGGCCGCGAAGGTTTCGGTGTTGTTGATGGTGGTGGGCTTGCCGTACAGGCCAAAGCTGGCCGGAAATGGCGGCTTGAAGCGCGGTTGCCCCTTCTTGCCTTCGAGCGACTCCAGCAAAGCGGTTTCTTCACCGCAGATGTAGGCGCCAAAGCCGTGGTGGGCATGCAGCTGAAAGCTGAAGCTGCTGCCCAGAATCTCGTCTCCCAGGTAGCCCGCGGCGCGGGCCTCTTCGAGTGCGGCCTCGAAACGGTTGTACACCTGGAAAATCTCGCCATGGATGTAGTTGTAGCCGACGCTGATGCCCATCGCGTAAGCGGCAATGATCATGCCCTCGATCACGATGTGCGGGTTGAACATCAGGATGTCGCGGTCCTTGCAGGTGCCCGGCTCGCCCTCGTCCGAGTTGCAGACCAGGTACTTTTGCCCCGGGAACTGGCGCGGCATAAAGCTCCACTTCAGACCCGTCGGAAAGCCAGCGCCGCCGCGGCCACGCAGCCCCGACTCCTTGACTGTGGCGATGACCTGGTCCTGCGTCATGGCTTCAGCACCTTCGCCTAGGCCCAGCATCTTGCGCAAGGCCTGGTAGCCGCCGCGCGCCTCATAGTCCTTGAGACTCCAGTTGGAACCGTTGAGCCCGGCGTAGATTTGCGGCTCGATATGGCGGTCGTGGAAGCAGGTTTCCACGCCCGCGGCCTGGAACTGGGAAAGGACTGCTGCTGTGTTCATGGCTGGCCCTCCACTGCGCGCAGGCTGTCGACCAGTTGGTCGAGCTTGTCGTTGCCCATGAAACTGCACATGTTGCGGTCGTTGACCAGCATCACCGGCGCATCGGCGCATGCCCCAAGGCATTCGCACTGCTGCAGGGTGAACATGCCGTCTGCCGTGGTTTCGCCCATGGCAATGCCCAGCTTGTGTTCCAGGTGTTCCAGGGCCTTGCCGCCGTCACGCAACAGGCACGGCAGGTTCGTGCACACGGCCAGCTTGTACTTACCCACCGGCCGCTGGTTGTACATGTTGTAGAACGTGGTGACTTCGTGCACCGCAATCTGCGGCATGCCAAGGTACTCGGCAATGGCAGCCTCGCTCTCCTCGCTCACGTAGCCCTGCTCCGCCTGGACAATTGCCAGGCAGGCCATGACCGCGGACTGCTTCTGCTCCGCAGGGTATTTGGCCACTTCGCGCGCAAAGCGCGCTTGGGTCGCTTCAGAAATCATCGGTCAATCTCTCCGAACACGATATCCATGGTGCCAATGATGGCCACCACGTCGGCCAGCATGTGACCACGGGCCATTTCGTCCATGGCAGCCAGGTGCGCGAAACCAGGTGCACGGATCTTCAGGCGGTAGGGCTTGTTGGCACCATCGCTCACCAGATAGATGCCGAACTCGCCCTTGGGGTGTTCGACCGCCGCGTAGGCCTCGCCCTCGGGCACGTGGAAGCCTTCGGTGAACAGCTTGAAATGGTGGATCAGCTCTTCCATGTTGGACTTCATGGATTCGCGGTCGGGCGGCGCCACCTTGTGGTTGTCGGTGATGACAGGGCCTGGGTTGGCACGCAACCACTGGATGCACTGCTGGATGATGCGGTTGGACTGGCGCATCTCGTTCACGCGCACCAGATAGCGGTCGTAGCAATCGCCCGTCTTGCCCACCGGGACATCGAAGTCCATGCGGTCATAGACATCGTAAGGCTGGGTCTTGCGCAGATCCCAGCCAATGCCGGAGCCGCGCAGCATCGGCCCGGTCATGCCCAGATTGAGTGCGCGCTCAGGTGCCACCACACCAACGCCCACGGTGCGCTGCTTCCAGATGCGGTTGTCGGTCAGCAGGGTTTCGTACTCGTCCACGCAGGCGGGGAAGCGCCGCGTGAAGTCTTCGATGAAATCGAGCAACGAACCCTTGCGGTTCTGGTTGCGCGCCTCGAGCGACTTGGCGTTGCGCACCTTGCTGGCCTTGTACTGCGGCATGCTGTCGGGCAGGTCGCGGTAGACACCGCCGGGGCGGAAATAGGCGGCGTGCATGCGTGCGCCGGAGACCGCCTCGTAGATGTCAAAAAGGTCCTCGCGCTCGCGGAAGGTATAGATCAGGATGGTGGAGCTGCCGCAGTCATTGCCGTGCGAGCCGAGCCACATCAGGTGGTTCAGCAGGCGCGTGATCTCGGAGAACATCACCCGGATGTACTGCGCGCGCAGCGGCACTTCCAGGCCCAGCAGCTTCTCGATGGCCAGGCAGTAGGCATGCTCATTGCACATCATGGACACGTAATCGAGACGGTCCATGTAAGGCAGCGACTGGATGTAGGTTTTGTGCTCGGCCAACTTTTCAGTCGCACGGTGCAGCAGCCCGATGTGCGGGTCGGCGCGCTGCACGACTTCGCCGTCGAGCTCCAGCACCAGGCGCAGCACGCCGTGCGCGGCCGGGTGCTGCGGCCCCAGGTTCAGGGAATAGTTCTTGATTTCAGCCATGGTGGATCACAGAAGGCGCTCCGCGCCTCAGTGCAGGCCTCCGTATTTGTCTTCGCGAATGATGCGCGGCGTAACTTCGCGCGGCTCGATGGTTACCGGCTCGTAGATGACACGGCGCTGCTCGGCGTCGTAGCGCATCTCCACGTGGCCCGACAGCGGAAAATCCTTGCGGAATGGGTGGCCGATGAACCCGTAGTCGGTCAGGATGCGGCGCAGGTCGCCATGCCCATCGAACACGATGCCGTACAGGTCGAATGCCTCGCGCTCGAACCAGGCCGCCGAGTTCCAGAGAACCGTCACCGAGGGCACCACCGGGAAATCGTCATCGGCGCAATACACCTTCACGCGCACGCGCTGGTTGAGGCTCACCGACAACAGGTGCGACACCACGCAGTAGCGCAAGCCCTCCTGCGGACGATCGCCATATGAGGAATAGTCGAGACCGCACAGATCGATCAGTTGCTCGAACTGGCAGCCCGGCGCATCGCGCAATTGCCGCATCGCTTCCAGATAATGCGCAGCAGGCACCTCGACGGTCACTTCGCCCAGTGCCACCGACACCTGGCGCACCTTGTCGCCCAATGCGGCCACAAGGGTATCCCTGAGTTTTTCAGGGTGAATGGCAACAACTGTCATGGAACCCCTTCAGACGCGCGCGATGGTGTTGGTGCGGCGGATTTTCTGCTGCAGCTGGATGATCCCGTAGATCAGCGCCTCCGCCGTGGGCGGGCAGCCAGGCACATACACGTCCACCGGAACGATGCGGTCACAGCCACGCACCACCGAATAGCTGTAGTGGTAGTAGCCACCGCCGTTGGCGCATGAACCCATGGAGAGCACCCAGCGCGGCTCACTCATCTGGTCATAGACCTTGCGCAGCGCGGGCGCCATCTTGTTGCACAGCGTGCCCGCCACAATCATCAGATCGGACTGGCGCGGGCTGGCACGGAACACCTCGGCACCAAAACGGCCGATGTCGTAGCGCGCCGCCGCCGCATGCATCATCTCGACGGCGCAGCAGGCCAACCCAAAGGTCATAGGCCACAGCGACCCCGTCTTGGCCCAGTTCACCACGGAGTCATAGCTCGTGGTGATGAAGCCTTCCTTCATCACGCCTTCAATCATTGTGTCTGTCCTCGCTCAAGCCCGGTCATTCCCAATCCAGGGCACCCTTTTTCCACTCGTAGACAAAGCCCACGACGAGGATGGTCAGGAAAATCACCACTGCAACGAAACCCACCACCCCGACATCATGGAATGCCACGGCCCAGGGAAAAAGAAAGGCAATTTCGAGGTCGAAAAGAATGAACAGGATGGCCACCAGGTAATAGCGCACATCGAACTTCATGCGCGCATCCTCAAAGGCCTCGAAGCCGCACTCGTAGGGAGAGTTCTTTTCGGGGTCCGGGCGATTGGGGCCCAAAATGTAGCCCAGCGCCAAAGGCACGACACCCACGGCAATGCCGACCAAAATAAACAAAAGAACGGGGAGATATTGATCGAGGTTCATCTTGGGGATGTGCTCACCGCTGGAGCCTTATCCGACATGACCGCTGAACGGGACATGTGGACAAGCTCTTTTTTGTTTGGTGCCGTCGGCGAGACTCGAACTCGCACAGCTTTCGCCACTACCCCCTCAAGATAGCGTGTCTACCAATTTCACCACGACGGCTGTTGTGTTGTCTGAATGGCTTGAGGAACCTGTTGGTTTTTGCTTTCCAGACAATCAGGGATTCTACCCCGGAAAAACCCTGCCTTTGGGCTTCTCCAGAGATTTACGCACTTTTATTTCGCAGGAATCTGCGCACTGCCGGGAGCGTCGCCCTGGGCCGGAGCAGGTGCGGCAGGCGCCGGTGCCGCATTGCCTGGAATGGCGGCGGCAGGGCCGGTTTCCACGGCGGGCGCGGCCACAGGGGCAGAGCCTTCCAGCACACTGCCCGAACTGACAGGACGTGCGTTGCCAAAGTAGGCCAAGGCCAGCGTGCAGACAAAGAAGACCGCCGCCAGCACCGCCGTGGTGCGCGAGAGAAAGTTGGCACTGCCACTGGCGCCAAACAGGCTGCCCGAGCTGCCGCTGCCAAACGCTGCGCCCATGTCCGCACCCTTGCCGTGTTGGATCAGAATCAGGCCAATCATGCCCAGGGCGGTCAACATCTGTACCGCCAAAATTACATTCACTAGCATGCTCATAGTTCGATTACTCCTGATTTAATAGCTGCCACCGCACGCCCTTATTGGGCTGCAGCAATAATTCGCTGAAAGTCGTCGGCCTTGAGCGAGGCCCCGCCCACCAGACCACCGTCGATGTCGGGCTGCGCCAGCAGCTGCGCCGCATTGGCCGCATTCATGCTGCCACCATAGAGCAGGCGAATATGTTGCGCTTTGTCGCTTGCCGCCGCCAACTGGGCGCGCAGCACGGCATGCACCTGCTGCGCCTGCTCGGGCGAGGCGGTCTGGCCGGTGCCGATGGCCCAGACAGGCTCGTACGCCACTACCACTTCGCTGATGCAGTGGCCAATCAGATGGATCACCGCCGCCAGCTGGCGCCGCACCACGGCCTCGGTCTGGCCAGACTCGCGCTCGGCCAGGGTTTCGCCCACGCAGACGATGGGCGCGACCCCTGCCGCCAAGGCGCGCTGCGCCTTCATGGCCACATCGACATCGGTCTCGCCATGGAACTGGCGGCGCTCGGAATGCCCCACCAGCACGTAGCGCACGCCAAAGTCGCGCAGCATGGCGGCCGACACCTCGCCGGTGTAGGCCCCCGCCTCGTGCTGCGACACGTCCTGCGCCGCCAGCGCCAGGGGCGAACCCGACGCCAGCGACTGCACCTGCGCCAGATAAGGCGCGGGCACTGCCACGGCCACGTCGCACCCCTCTCCCCGCTGCACCAGGCCGGCCACCAGCGCGCGCACCAGGGCATCGTTGGCGGCCAGGCTGCCGTTCATCTTCCAGTTGCCTGCAATCAGCTTCTTCTTCATGGTCACCACGTCAAAACAATCTTGCCAATGTGCTGGCTGGACTCCATCAGCGCATGCGCGTCACCGGCCTGCGCCGCGGGAAACGTGCTGTAGATGACCGGCCGCACCGCGCCTGCCGCGAGCAGCGGCCACACATGTTCGCGCAGCGACCGGGCGATGGCGCCCTTGAACTCCACCGGGCGGGGCCGCAGCGTGGAACCCGTGATCGTCAGGCGCCGGCGCATCACCAAGCCCGCATTGAATTCGCTCTGCAGTCCGCCCTGCACTGCGATGATGACCACGCGGCCGTCCTCGGCCAGGCATTCCACCTCGCGCGCCACATAGCTGCCGGCCACCATGTCCAGCACCACATCGGCGCCCTTGCCGCCGGTGATGCGCTGCACCTCGGCGACAAAGTCCTGCGTTTTGTAGTTGATGGCATGGTGCGCACCGAGCGCGAGGCACGCCGCGCATTTTTCATCGCTGCCCGCCGTCACGATCACGGTGGCGCCCAACGCCCGGCCCAACTGGATCGCGGTCACGCCGATGCCGCTGCTGCCGCCTTGCACCAGCAGGGTTTCGCCGCGCTGCAGGCGGCCGCGGTCGAACACGTTGCTCCAGACCGTGAAGAAGGTCTCGGGCAGCGAGGCCGCCTCCACGTCGCTCAGGCCCGCCGGCACCGGCAGGCACTGCGCGACCGGCGCAACGCACCACTCGGCATAGCCGCCACCGGCCACCAGCGCGCACACGCGGTCGCCCACGCGCAGACCCGCCTGCGCCATGGCGGCCGCATCGCCACTCTCGACCACGCCGGCCACTTCAAGGCCCGGCAGGTCGGAGGTGCCGGGCGGCGGCGCATAGCCGCCCTTGCGCTGCAAGACGTCGGGCCGGTTGATGCCGCTGGCCGCGACGCGGATCAGCAGCTCGCCGGCGCCGGCCACGGGCACAGGGCGCTCGCCCAGACGCAGCACGTCGGGCGGGCCGAATGAGGTAATTTCTACAGCACGCATATCGATCAGCTTTCGTTGATTTGAATGACTTAAGCCACTAACGCACGACTGGCGTGCGTTAGTAGCTCTCATATCAATAGCAAATCAGTCGATCAGCCGTTGAGCTGGCCTTGCTGATCGAGCGGCAGGGCCTGCTGTTGCTGCTGTTCGCCTTCGCGGGGCGCCGGCTCGCGGCGCTCGCCGCGGTCAGCACGCTCGGCGGGCGCCGGGCGGTCGTTGCCGCCATTGCTGCGCTCGGCCAAGGCCTTCATCGACAGCTTGACGCGGCCCTTTTCGTCGGTCTCGAGCACCTTGACCTTGACGATCTGACCTTCGGTCAGGTAGTCGCTGACGCGCTCGACGCGCTCGTGGGCGATCTGGCTGATGTGCAGCAGGCCGTCCTTGCCGGGCAGCAGGTTGATCAGCGCGCCGAAGTCGAGGATCTTCGTCACCGGACCTTCATAGACCTTGCCGATTTCCACTTCCGCGGTGATCTGCGCGATGCGGCGCTTGGCTTCGTCGGCCTTGGCGGTATCGGTCGAAGCGATGGTGATGGTGCCGTCTTCATCAATGTTGATCTGGCAGCCGGTCTCTTCGGTCAGCGCACGGATCACCGAGCCGCCCTTGCCGATCACGTCACGGATCTTCTCGGGGTTGATCTTCATGGTGTAGAGCTTGGGTGCGAAGCTGGAGACTTCGGTGTTGGCCTCGCCCATGGCTTCCTGCATCTTGCCCAGGATGTGCATGCGCGCTTCCTTGGCCTGCGCCAGGGCGACCTGCATGATCTCCTTGGTGATGCCCTGGATCTTGATGTCCATCTGCAGTGCCGTGATGCCGGCGGTGGTGCCCGCGACCTTGAAGTCCATGTCACCGAGGTGGTCCTCGTCGCCCAGGATGTCGGTCAGCACGGCGAAGCGGTTGTCTTCCTTGATCAGGCCCATGGCGATGCCCGCCACGTGCGCCTTCATCGGCACACCGGCATCCATCAGCGAGAGGCAGCCGCCGCAGACCGAAGCCATCGACGAGGAGCCGTTGGACTCGGTGATTTCCGAGACCACGCGCATGGTGTAGGGGAATTCTTCCTTGTTCGGCAGCACAGCGATCAGCGCGCGCTTAGCCAGGCGACCGTGGCCGATTTCACGGCGTTTGGTCGAGCCCATGCGGCCCACTTCACCGGTGGCGAAGGGAGGCATGTTGTAGTGCATCATGAAGCGGTCTTCGTACTCGCCGGCCAGCGCGTCGATGCGCTGCGCATCGCGCTCGGTGCCCAGCGTGGTCACCACCAGCGCCTGGGTTTCGCCGCGCGTGAACAGCGACGAGCCGTGCGCACGGGGCAACAAGGCATTGCGGATCTCGATGGGGCGCACGGTGCGCGTGTCGCGGCCGTCGATGCGCGGCTCGCCCGACAGGATCTGGCTGCGCACGATTTTGGCCTCGATGTCGAACAGCATGTTCTCGACAGCGACGCTGTCGAACTCCACGCCTTCGGCCTTGAGGCCGGCCAGGGTCCAGGCGGTCACTTCGCGCGTCGCATGGGTGCGGGCTTGCTTGTTGCGCAGCTGGTAGGCGGCGCGCATTTTTTCCTCGGCCAGGGCCGCCACCTTGGCGATCAGCACCTCGTCCTTGGCGGGCGCCTTCCAGTCCCACACGGGCTTGCCGGCATCGCGCACCAGTTCATGGATGGCGTTGATGGCGATCTTGCTCTGTTCGTGGCCAAACACCACGGCGCCCAGCATCACGTCTTCGGGCAGTTGCTGCGCTTCGGACTCGACCATCAGCACGGCCGCTTCGGTGCCGGCGACGACCAGGTCCATCTGGCTGCTCTTGCGCGCCGTCTGGCCGGGGTTGAGCACGTATTCGCCATTGATGAAGCCCACGCGCGCAGCGCCGATGGGGCCGCTGAACGGGATGCCGGAGATGGCCAGGGCGGCGCTCGACGCGATCAACGCGGCGATGTCGGCGTCGACTTCGGGGTTCAGCGACAGCGTGTGGATGACCACGTGCACTTCGTTGAAGAAACCTTCGGGGAACAGCGGGCGGATCGGGCGGTCGATCAGACGGCTGGTCAGGGTTTCGTGCTCGCTGGGCTTGGCCTCGCGCTTGAAGAAGCTGCCGGGGATCTTGCCGGCGGCGTACGTTTTCTCGATGTAGTCCACCGTCAGGGGAAAGAAGTCCTGACCGGGCTTGGCGCCCTTGGAGGCCACCACGGTGGCCAGCACCACGGTGTCATCGATGTTCACGACCACAGCGCCCGACGCCTGGCGCGCGACCTCGCCCGTTTCCATGATGACGGTCTTGTCACCCCATTGGAAGGTCTTGCTGACTTTGTTGAAAATGCTCATGTTTGCTCCTGAGTTAATAGCTGGTAACGCTCTACCAGAGGGCGCCAGCGGCCAATTCAGAACACGATGCCATTCCAGTGAAACCGCCCGCGGAAATCCATTGGAATGACACAGCTTCGCTCTGCATTGCACACCGGCAAAGTAAAAAACGCCTGAGCTAGCGCGCTAACCCAGGCGTTTTTGCTGTGGCAACGCTTACTTGCGCAGACCCAGCTTGGCAATCAGGTCAACGTAACGCTGACCGTCTTTGCTCTTGAGGTAGTCCAGCAGCTTGCGGCGGCGGCTCACCATGCGCAGCAGGCCGCGGCGACCGTGGTGGTCCTTGGCGTGCGTCTTGAAGTGGGGCATCAGTTCGTTGATGCGGGCCGTGAGCAGGGCCACTTGAACTTCTGGGCTACCGGTATCGTTGGCAGCACGGGCGTTGGCCTTGACGACTTCGGCCTTGATGGAGGATGCGATCATTTGGTTTTTCCGGATATGTGGCCTAGCGCCTCTTGCGAAGCACGGCGGGCACTGGTTTTACTTGCGCCAGAAGCTGGAAGGGCCACCGGCGTGCGTCTTGCACCATGCAAAACCCTGCAATTATAACGCGAGCCAGCTTTTGAGCCGCTGCACTCCGTCCACTAGGCGCTGCGGGTCGCGCGAGGCAAAGCACCAGCGCAACCAGCCCTGGGCCTCGTCGCCAAAGGCGTTGCCCGGCGCCAGTCCCAGCCCGGCCTCGGCCACCAGGCGCTTGGCCACCGCCAGCGAATCACCCTGCCCCGCCAGCCTGAAAAACGCATACATGCCGCCGCGCGCCGGCGCCACTTCCACGCCGGGCAGCGCCTGCAGCAGCGGCACCAGCGTGTCGCGGCAGGTTTTAAGGTGCGCCACCACGCGCGGCGTGATCTGGTCCGCATGCTGCAGCGCCGCCAGGCCCGCGCGCTGCGTGAACACGCTGGTGCACGAGGTGTTGAACTCGATCAGCTTGCCCATGTGCTGGGTCATGTCGGGCGGCATCACCAGCCAGCCCAGGCGCCAGCCCGTCATCAAGAAACTTTTGGAAAAACTCTGCACCACCACCAGCAGGTCCTCGGGCCCGGCCACATCCAGAAAGCTCGGCGCGCAGCCGTTGGCTGTGGGCTCGTAATACAGGCGCTCGTACACCTCGTCGGCCAGAATCCAGGTGCCGGTGCGGCGGCAATGCTTCAGAATCTGCTGCTGCTCGCCAGCCGTCAACGTCCAGCCCGTGGGGTTGTTGGGCGCATTGACGATCAGCAACCGCGTGGTCGGCGTGATGGCTGCGAGCAACTCACCCATGTCCAGCGTCCAGGCCCCACCCGCCTGCGGCCGCAGCGCCACACAGCGCAGGCGTGCACCCATGATGCACGGCTGCGCCGTCAGGTTGGGCCACACCGGTGTGACCGCCACCACCTCGTCGCCCGCATCCACCAGCGCCTGCACCGCCAGCATCAGCGCATTCACGCCGCCCGAGGTGATGGCGATGCGGTCGGCACCCACCGGGCCATGCAGACGGCTCGTGTAAGCGGCCACGGCGTCGCGCAGCTCGGGCAGGCCCAGGTTGTGTGCATAAAAGGTCTCGCCGCGCTCCAGGGAGTCCACCGCTGCCTGCCGCACCACCTCGGGCGTGCCCTCATCGCTCTCGCCAAACCAAAAAGCCAACACATCGCTGCGCCCCATGCCGGCGTTGGCAACTTCACGGATACGGGATTCTTCGAGGTTCATTACAGCGTGGCGCATGGCAGGATGGATATAGAGAGTGACAACGCAGCATCGTATGGGATGCTGCACGAAACGTTCTACCCACCAACCCTCAAGCCACGGAGCGCTCATGCACCAATCCAGTTGCCACAAAATCCTGCGCTGTCATTGGGGCACCGCCGTCTTGGGCGCCTGCATGGCCCTAGGCCTTCTGGCTCCGTCCGAAGGCGCGCATGCCGCGCGGCAGAAGAAAACCACCGACGTCACCACCAGCAAGGCGGCCAAGAAGCACGGCGCTGTCAAAGTCAAGCACCAGCGCAGCCCGTCTGAAGAAACCAGCGCCGAGCGTGACCGGCGCTTGTACCGGGAGTGCAAGGGACTGCCCAATGCGGGGGCATGCCGGGGTTATACGCAGCGCTGAATCGGCACGCAAACTACAGCGGACCGACCACTGGTCCGACAGCCCGCGCCATTTGTCTGCACTTCCGGCGTCCGGAGACATTCGCCCGCTACCATGGGTTACATGTCTTTCCTTTTGTCCTGTCAAAGCGCTACTGTCTGCCGCCGGGCGCATGGCTTCACCCTCATTGAAGTCATGGTGGTTGTGGCCACCATGGCCGTGCTCGCGACTCTCGCAGCCCCGAGCTTCACTCCTTTGATGGAACGCTGGCGCGTACGCCAGGCCGCAGAAGAACTCCAGTCCACCTTGTATTACGCTCGTTCAGAGGCCATCAAACGCGGCGGCAGCATCGCCATCGCCGACGACTCCGGCCAATGGAGCAACGGCTGGAAGGTCTTTTTCGACGCCAACAACAACGGCAGCCAGGACGCCTGCGTACCAGCCAACAACCCCAACGAATGCGACCTGCAGGTCACCGCAGCCCCCAGCAAAGCGTCTGTCTCCCTGGCAGGCGGCAATGGCACGATCACCTTGGACCGCTGGGGCATGCTCTCGCACAGCGGTGGCGGCGACGCAACCAGCATGGACTTTTTGATCGTCCCTGAAGGCAAAAGCGCCAACGACACCAGCGCAACCCGGCTGTGCGCGGGACAAGGTGGGCGGATCGTGCAAAAGAAGGGCAGCGAATCGTGCCTTTGAAACCCGCGAGGACCACAACCCATGCGCCCCAGCACTCCACCCCTGTCGCGCGCTCTGGCATTTGCCGGCGGTTTCACCGCGATCGAACTTTTGGTGACAGTGTCCATCGTCGGCGTGCTGGCCACCATGGCTGCGCCCAGCTTTACGCCACTCATCGAAGGCTGGCGCGTGCGGCAAACCACTGAGCAATTGCAATCCACCCTGTATTACGCACGCTCTGAAGCCATCAAACGCGGTGGGCGGGTGGCCATCCAGAAACTTCCCAACAACACCAACGGCTGCACGACGGCAAGCGGCACCCGGGACTGGGACTGCGGCTGGTTCGTCTGCGAAGACACCGATGGCAACGGCACCTGCAATGCCAGCGAGCCCATCCTGCAGCGCTACGACGCCCCCGCCAACGTGCAAATCACCCGCACTGGTGGCGGCTCCAGCATCAAGCTCAACCGATGGGGCCTGGTAGATGGCGCCTGGCTCGGCTTCAGCCTCGTTCCACTGAACAAATCCACCACCAACCCAGCCGCACGCGGCGTCTGCATGAGTTCCGGCGGACGCATCCGAGTCATTCCCCCAGAGGCCATTCCATGTACTGGCTGAAGCCCATGAAACCCACCTTCCTTCACCATCAGCACGGCATTACCCTGATTGAATCCCTGGTGGCCATCGTTGTTGCAGCCCTGGGCATCCTGGGCATCCTGGGCGTGCAGATGCGCACCCTGACAGATACGCAAACCACTGTGCGCCGCGCACAGGCAATTCGCCTGATCGAGGATCTGAGCGAGCGCATGAAGGTGAGCCCCAACGCGCTGCTGAGCATCAAAGACTACGAGTCTGGTTATGGCGAAAAGGGGAGCGACCTGACCGCCACCAACTGCGGCGGCACGACCTGTACCCCCGCAGAGCAGGCCAAGTACGACCTGAAGCAATGGAAAACAACAGTGCAGCAAACCCTTCCGGGAGGGCAGGCGAGCATTTTTCTCGCTCCGGGCGAAACCGCTGACACCAACCGCCGCCAGCTCGGCGTGATCATCGCCTGGCGCGAAAACGAGCGTGCAGGCACGAAAACCGACGATATCGACGCGAGCAAGTTCCGGGCCGCCGACGGCGCCTTTTCTGCGGGAACCGACACCACCAATGCCTGCCCCGCCGACAAAACCTGCCATTTGCAGTACATCCCGGTCGCTGCCCGCTGTGCGCCCTATGACAACGGCAGCGGCACAAAAGCGCTTTACTGCTCGTAATGAAGGCCATCCATCCTCTCAAAAACCATAGCGTTTGGCGCTTATCTGGCGAGCTCTACGACATGAAAACCCTTCCAACACCCCTTCGGCAACGTGGCGTAACGCTGATTGAGCTGATGGTCGGCCTGGCCATCGGCCTGCTGGTCGTCGCGGTGGCCATGGGCGCGCTGATGGTCTCGCGCGGCATCTCCGGCACCGTCAGCGATGCCAGCGGCATTCAGCAACAGGGTGCCTACATCCTGCGGGTGATCGGCCAGCAACTGCGCCAAGCTGGTTCGCTGTACTTGAACCCCGACCCGGCTGGAGGCGCCGGCACCGACGTGCTTGGCGCCGTGGTGTTCGAAATCAAAGCCGACGCACACGACGGCGGAAACAGCTTCGAGCAGCAGGACACCCTCGCAGGTGGCGACGATACGGTGACCACCGGGTTCAGGCGCTACCAAGACAGCGTTTTCTTTGCCGACAACGCCACAAATTCCGTCATCGGCACCGACTTTCTGGCGCGCAACTGTGTTGGCGCCCCGGGCAATACCAAGACCGACGAACGGGTCGAAAGCGTCTTCACCTTTGCGAATGGCAATCTCCGATGTGGCGGCAATGGCGCCGCTGCGCAGCCGATCGCGCAAAACGTTGCGCAGTTCCAGGTCACCTACCTGGTGCAAACCACCGACGCCACCGGACCCAAGGTTCAGTACAGGAAGGGAAGCGACATGCCCCCCGCTGCTGCCGACCCAGCATGGCGTCGCGTACAGGGCGTGCAGATCTGCTTGGTGCTCTATGGCAGCGAGCCGATCGACATGCCCGCCGGCAGCAGCTACACCGACTGCCAGGGCGACAGCGTGGACATGACCACTCTCACCGGCCCGCGCAAGAACCGCATGCACCTGCTGTTCCACAACACCTTCCAGTTGCGCAGCCAGGGGCTGCTCTGATGCGTGCTGCCCCAGAACACCGCAAATTCTCCACCATGCCACACCTTCCGCGCCCCTCTGCCCTCCACCACCCGGCCCTTTGCGGCCACGGGCAACACTTGCCAGCCGTTGCCGCGCGCCAGCGTGGCGTGGCACTGTTCGTCGTCATCGTCTTCGTCATGCTCTCGATGCTGCTGGCGCTGTGGGCGTCGCGCACCTCGCTGTTCAACGAAATGGTGGTGGGCAACGACGCGAACTACCAACGCGCCTTCGAGGCGGCCCAGGCGCTGCTGCAGGACGCCGAGCTCGATATTCGCGGCGAAATGGCCGATGGCACCTTATGCGCCGCCTCTCCGTGCCGCGCATACACCAGCCAGCTGCAGTTTCCGGGCGACACCAACGAAATCAACCCCCTGATTACCGCGCTGGAGGGCGAGCCCACGCGCTGCAAGGATGGCCTGTGCGCGCGGCGCGTGGGACGGCAGGACTTCTGGAACTACGCCACAGCAGCGACCCCCATCAAACCTGCCGCCAACACGGGCCTGGGAGAAGTACCGCTATCCGACCTCATGGCCGTGGGCGCCCGCTACGGCCAGTTCACCGGCGCAGCCAATACTCCCACCGCCGGCCCGCTCAACCCGATCCTGACCCAAACCGCCGCTGAGCAGGGCGGCTGGTACTGGATCGAAATTATGCGCTACAGCGACAAAGCCAAAAGCGCCAACCTGATCGTGGACTCCACCACCAGCCAATTACCGCTGAACCTCGATGTTTACGTCGTCTTCCGCATCACAGCGATGGCCGTTGGGCTCAGGCCCGGTACCACAGTCGTGCTGCAGGAAACCTATGCCCGCCAACGGACAAAAGACTGAAATTCCGCGCTGAATAACTATGCAATCGATAGCTTTCAGCACTCGCCACCCAAGCATTTCAAGCCATTTTTACTTTTTTTCTGAATTCCCTCAAGGAGCACTCCATGCCCCGCACCAACCACCTACCCTTCCAGAAGAATCTGCTGGCCATCGCCATTGGTGCCGCGTTGACCCCCGCCTGGGCGCTGGACTTAGTGCAGGAACCGCCGCTGCCCACGTCCAAATCGGCTTTCGTGGCACCGAATGTCATTATTTCGGTGGATGACTCCGGGAGTATGGATTTCTGCTCCAATGCCGAAGATGATACAGAATGTATTTTGATAAAAACTGACAACAGTGTCAGAACCGGAAGTGGGACTCAGAACAAACCATACAAGTGCTCTGGCACGACATATAAACTCGATTCCAATAATAATTGCTCCATCTGGATTGGCGCCACAGAAGAAAAAACACCTACCAATGGCTCCTGGCCAGCCACAAGCCGCCGAATTAATGTTCTTAAATACTCTTTAAGTAAAGTTTTCAACGATAGCGAATTAATTCCAGACGGGAAAATACGTTTGGCGTGGCAAGCCATGTGGAACAATGGAGGATCACCAGGAGTAGGCTCAGCCAGTGGCAACATCAAGGCCGGCGCCAGTAGTGTCAACAGCGCCACTTTGGGCGTGAACTCCATGAGACCCCTACAGGGAAGCGCTACAACAGCAAACACTCATCGAAAGAATTTTCTTGACTTTGTTGACACGCTTAGCGCAAAGAACGGGACGCCGTCACATCGCATGTTCAGCCAGGCAGACGGCTATATGCGTCTTTCACCAAATAATAATAAAAGTCCCTGGTCGACTGATCCCGGGGGAACTGGCAGCAAGGGTACCGAATACCTGGGTTGTCGCCGCAATTACCATATCATGATGACCGACGGCCGCTGGAACGGCACGGCCACAGCTGTCCCCGATCTCACTAAACGAGATAATGCGACCAACTTGTCCATTGGAGGAGGCAAAGCCACCTATTCCGGGACCGATTCCGCGTTATACCGGGATACATCCGCAGGCACCACGTTGGCCGACTGGGCTTTTTATAGCTGGGCCAATCCGCTTCAGTCCGTCACCGCCCTGAAAGACGCGGACAAGCTCAAGCCATCACTCGTCTACGATCAAGCGCCAGATACTGAGGTCTTTGGGACCGGCACCAATCAAGTAACACTCAAGAAATTCTGGAACCCAAAATACAATCCAGCCACGTGGCCGCACATGGTCACCTATACGATTGGTTTCAGTCAGATGGCGTATGAATGGGACTACAGTCAAATTACAAAACCGACGCAAATGGCGCCTTTTGGATACGATGGTAGCCTCCCAGCGTTGGCAAAAGGCACAACAACCTGGCCAGACTTAACAGCATCTACAGAAAGTAGAAATGCTCTAGATCTTTGGCACGCGGCCTTGAATGGACGTGGCCGTTTCTACGCCATACAACAAGGCGCCGAATTGGAGAACGCGTTCCGCGAAATCATCGGCAAGATCAACGAGGAAAGCGCACCCCTGCCCGACGAAATCGCCGGGGGCGGCAGCACCAGCGGCTACAACGTTTCGCAAAGCAATGCTGGCATTTTTGCATCGATCTATAGTCCCAAAAGAGGTTGGAGTGGCTCTATTACCGCCACGCGTGCTATTGAACCCGAAGAATATGCCTGCCCCACAAAGGACGACGCGGCTGTCAAGTGCATTCGTTTTCCCGACACCATCGCCGGATGGGAAGGCAAGTCCACGGCAGATCGGCTTGACGAACTGGCCTCTGTAGACAACCGGCTGGTGCTGAGCTGGAGCGACGACACCAGCAAAGGCCTCCCGTTCAAGTGGGCCAATATCAACGGAACTAGCGGCTACAGCACTGCGCAGAAGCTGGCGCTGCTCGGTGTAACTTCGGGCGACACCAGCCAGGATCCCTTGAAGACCCAGGGACAAAACATCGTCAACTACATCCGAGGCGACCGCTCGCTGGAAGGCACCACGACAGACAAACCGCTGCGCGTGCGCTACAGCCGGCAGGGCGACGTGGTCAACTCCGAAATCTGGTACACCGGTCGCCCGTCCGGCAACTACGCGATGGGCTATTCGACCTTCGTGACGGCCCAGAAAAACCGCACACCCATTCTGTACGTCGGTGGTAACGACGGCATGCTGCACGGGTTCTCGGCGACCGACGGTAAAGAGTTGATCGCCTATGTACCGCGTGGCGTGGTAGGTGGGCTAAAAGGCCTGACCGACAAGGACTACCAGCACCGCTACTACGTCGACGGCTCGCCAATGACGGGCGACGTGCGCGATGGCACCGCCTGGAAGACCCTGCTGGTGGGCGCACTGGGTGCCGGTGGCAAGGGCTACTTCGTGCTGGACGTCACCAATCCTGCCGGCTTCGGCACCGCCAGTGCGTCCGATCTGGTGTCGCTGGATCGCACCCGCAGCAACAGCGAGGCCGCCCCCAACTGCAGCGCGCTCTCGGGCGCGGCACAAACCTCCTGCAACACAGCCGTGGACGAAAACAAAGACATTGGCAACATCGTCGCCCAGCCGGGGCGCAACCCTGCCAACCTGCAAGAGGCCACGCAGATCACGCGCCTGAACAACGGTCGCTGGGCGGTGGTGATGGGCAATGGCTACAACAGCAACAATCAACGTCCGGTGCTGCTCGTGCAGTATCTCGATGGCGACAAGGCGCTCAAGCGCATCCCGGCCTCCACTGATGCCGTAGGCACCGGCAATGCCAATGACAACGGTCTAGCATCGCCCGCGCTGGTGGATCTTGATGGCGATGGCAAGACCGATGTGATTTATGCAGGTGACAACCTGGGCAACCTCTGGAAGTTCGACCTGACCAGTACCGACGAGACCAAATGGGACGTGGCCTTTGGCAACAACAAGCCGCTGTTCACCACGCGCGGCCCCATCGCGCTGACCAGCACGACGCGGGACAAGGTGCAACCGATCACGGCCCCGCCCATCGTGCGCGCCAATGATCGCACCATGACGGTGGGTACCGGCGACAGTGCCAAGACCGTATCCATCGGCGGCATGATGGTTGCCTTCGGCACTGGCCGCAACCTCACCGCGAACGACCGCCGCACCGACATCACGCAGAACGTGCAAACGCTGTATTCCGTGCTGGACAACACGCGCTATCGCATGAAGTCTGACAAGACCTCCCTGGAAGTCCATCCAGGATCGGGTGATTGCGCCACAGCGCCCGCCACCTGCGTGCCCGCCCCCACGCCCCTGGGCACCATGGCCAACGATGGCAAGCCCCTGGCCAAGCAGACCATCACGACCGTGTCCGGCGACTTCGCCACCGTGAATGCCACCCAGGAGCTGAAAAAGGAAACCTGGAAGGACTACAAGGGCTGGTACCTGGACTTGCCGTTTACCGGCGAGCGCCTGCTCAAACCCATGCAGTTCTTTGATGGCAGCAATATTCTTGCGGTGTATACCGAATCGCCCTCGGGCACCAAGAACAGCGAGAGCGACAATATCAACGAGAGCTGCGTGCCGGTGAAGGTGGACACCAGCGCCGGCAGCCAGTTCCGCACGCTGGTCAACATCATGGATGGCAAGCTCCCCTCGGTCCAACTGGTGGACTACGACAACAATGGCATCTACAACGCCGCCGACATGAAAGTGGCCCGGGCGCCCGTGAAGACCGGTACGCCGGTTCTGATCACAAAACGCGATCGCATTGTGGATCTCACCGGGGGTGGGGGTACCCGGGACACCCTGAACCGCATGCCCGAGCAATCCATGCGTCCGAGCTGGCGCCAACTGCGCTAACCCACCGCTAGCAGGAGCACACTGTTTTATGAAACATCCACACCAGGGCTTTACGCTCATAGAGGTCATGATCGTGGTCGCCATCATCGGCATCCTCTCGGCCATTGCCTTGCCCAGCTACAACGAATACATCCGGCGCGGGCATCGGGCAGATGCGCGGGCCGGACTATTGCAGGCACAGCAGTGGCTCGAGAGGGCTGCTACCGCCACCGGTGTCTATCCCACCACACTGCCAGCCGCGTTGGCATGGTCAGGAGACGCCACCAAGCGTTATGACATTGCCTTTGCTGCGGGGAACACGAATTCGGCCTTCACACTCACGGCAACGCCCAAGGGAGCGCAAACGGGCGACAAGTGCGGCAACTACACTCTGACCAATACGGGGCTGCGAGGGGCCAAAGGCGTCACCACGGGAGCCATAGTCACCGAGTGCTGGGGCAAGTAACCGCTGCGGTACCATCCCGAGCGCAATGACAACAACGGCGCTCTTCATGAACCAAGCGCTTGGGCTCGCAGCCCAGGCGCTTTTTCTTTCCAATCCCAACCCGCGCGTGGGCTGCGTGCTGGTGGCGCCCGATGGCCGCGTGATCGGCCAGGGCTTCACCCAGCAGGCCGGCGGCGCGCACGCCGAGGTGATGGCGCTGCGCGACGCGGCGGCCGCGGGCTTTGATACGAACGGCGCCACGGCCTATGTGACGCTGGAGCCCTGCGCGCACCAGGGACGCACGGGGCCATGCTGCGATGCGTTGGTGGCGGCGGGCATTGGCAAGGTGGTGGCGTCCATTGCCGATCCCAATCCGCTCGTGGGCGGACAGGGATTTGCGCGGCTGCGCGCAGCGGGCGTGGAGGTCGAGGTTGGCCCCGGCGGCGCTGAGTCGCGCGAACTCAACATCGGTTTCTTCAGCCGCATGGTGCGGGGCATGCCCTGGGTGCGCATGAAACTGGCGGCATCGCTAGACGGCACCACGGCGCTGCACAACGGCACCAGCCAATGGATCACCTCGCCCGCGGCGCGTGCCGATGGCCATGCCTGGCGCGCGCGCGCCTGCGCGGTGCTGACCGGCATTGGCACGGTGCTCGAAGACAACCCGCGCCTGGACGTGCGCGAATGGGACACGCCACGCCAGCCGCATATGACGGTGGTGGACAGCCAGTTGCTGACGCCGCCGGATGCTCAGCTTTTCATAGCTGGGCGCGCTTGCTACATCTACGCGGCGGTCCAAAATGACGCCAAAAAATCGGCGCTCGAAGCGCGCGGCGCCACCGTGGTGACGGTGCCCGGTCCCCATGGCAAGGTGGATTTGCCTGCCATGCTGCGCGACCTGGCGCAGCGCGGTGTGAACGAGCTGCACGTGGAGGCCGGCCACAAGCTCAACGGCTCGCTGCTGCGCGAGGGGCTGGTGGACGAGCTGCTGGTGTACCTGGCGCCCAAGCTGCTGGGCTCGGGCCTGGGCATGGCCCACATCGGCCCGCTGCAGGCACTGGCGCAGGGCCAGGCACTGGAGTTCACAGGCGTGGAGCGCGTGGGGCCGGACCTGCGGGTGCTGGCGCGGGTGCCGGGGCGCGACCGGTTCTGAAAACGGTGCGCCCTCAGCCGAGGGCTGAATCCACCCAAGGCACGGCTGTGACTCAGGTGCAGACCAGGCGGCTGCCCTGCCCCGCCTCTTGCGCCTGCATGGCGCCCACCACGGCGGCACTGTCAAAGCCCGCGCTGCGGAAGGCTTGCAAGACGGCGTCCAAGGCATCGGCACTGCAGCTCACGAGCAGGCCGCCGCTGGTCTGCGGGTCGGTCAGCAGCGTGCGCTGCCATGCGGGCGCGCCGGCGGGCCACAGCACCTCGCCGCCATAGGCGGCCCAGTTGCGGGCCGATGCGCCGGTGGCCATGCCCTGCTCGGCGAATTCGACCGCGCTGGCGATCAGGGGCACCTGGGCCAGGTCCACGCGGGCGGACAGGCCCGAGCCCCGGCAGACTTCCAGCAGGTGCCCCGCCAGGCCAAAGCCGGTGACGTCGGTCATGGCGTGCACGCCACCGAGTTGCGCCAGCGCGATGCCCACGCGGTTGAGCTGCGTGGTGTGGCGCAGCATCTCGGCGTAGCCCTCCGCGCCCAGCACGCCCTTTTTGAGGGCGGCCGAAAGCACGCCCACGCCCAGCGGCTTGCCCAGCACCAGCACGTCGCCCGCCTCGGCATCGGCGTTCCGGCGCACGCGCTCGGGGTGCACCAGGCCCAGGCCGACCAGGCCGTAGATGGGTTCGAGCACGTCGATGCTGTGGCCGCCGGCAATCGGGATGCCGGCCTCGCGGCAGACGGCGGCGCCGCCTTCGAGCACGCGGCCAATCACCTCGGGCGGCAGCTTGGCAATGGGCATGCCGACCAGCGCCAGCGCCATGATGGGTGTGCCACCCATCGCATAGATGTCCGACAGCGCGTTGGTCGCGGCAATGCGGCCAAAGTCGTACGGATCGTCGACGATCGGGGTAAAGAAGTCGGTGGTGGCGACCAGCGCCTGCTGGTCGTTCAAGCTGTAGACGGCGGCGTCGTCGGCGGTCTCGGTGCCCACCAGCAGCTCGGGCGGTACGAGGCCCTGCGGCGCCCGTGCCAAAATCTCGCGCAGCAAGCCGGGCGCAATCTTGCAGCCGCACCCTCCGCCATGGGCGAACTGGGTGAGCTGGATGGTCTTGGAATCAACAGGTGTGGATGCGGTCATGGTGGCGGGCATTGTGCCAGCCACGCCCTCGTTCTCCCGTCCGCGGCCTTTGCGCACGCCCTTCCCAACCACCCACTGGAACCCACCTCCCATGAGCCACCGCAGCCCCGTGCGCGTGCACGAGCGCCACGCCTTCGACACCCTCATCGATGCCCGCTCACCCGCCGAATTCGCGCTCGACCACATCCCCGGCGCCATCAACTGCCCCGTGCTCGACGACGAGGAGCGCCACACGGTCGGCACGCTCTACAAGCAGCAGGGCGCATTCGAGGCGCGGCGCGTGGGCGGCGCCATGGTGGCGGCGAACCTGGCGCGGCATCTGCGCGGCGTGCTGGCCGACCGCCCGGCGACCTGGAAGCCCCTGGTCTATTGCTGGCGCGGCGGCATGCGCAGCGGCTCGATGGTGACCTGGCTGCGCCTGGTGGGCTGGGACGCGCAGCAACTCGCCGGCGGCTACAAGGGCTGGCGTCGCCACGTCATCGACCAGATCGAGGCCATGGCGCCGCAGCTGGACCTGCGCGTACTGTGCGGCCCCACCGGCAGCGCCAAGACGCGCGTGCTGCAGGCGCTGGCCGCGCGCGGCGCGCAGGTGCTCGACCTGGAAGCCTGCGCGCGGCACCGCGGCTCGGTGCTGGGTGCCTGGCCGGGCGTGGCGCAACCCTCGCAGACCGCGTTTGAAACCCTGCTGGTGCAGGCGCTGGAGCCGCTCGACCGGCAGCGCCCCATCTATGTCGAGGCCGAAAGCAGCAAGATCGGCCGACTGGCCGTGCCGCAGCCGCTGGTGCAGCGCCTGCGCGCCAGCCCCTGCATCGAGATCCAGGCGAGCAGCGCGGCGCGGCTGGACTATTTGCTGCGCGACTATGCCAACCTCGGCGACGACCCAGAGCAGTTGGCGCGCCAGCTCGGCACGCTGCGCGAGCTGCACGGCACGCAGGTGATCGAGCGCTGGCAGGCCTGGGCACACGCGCGCGCGCTGGCGCCGCTGTTTGCCGAGCTGGTGGCGCTGCACTACGACCCGCTGTATGCGCGCTCGCAAAGCACGCACCTGTTCCAGTGG